>JAGRCC010000948.1 GCA_020433785.1 Anaerolineae bacterium | reverse complement strand
GCGTCTCTTGCGTCATTTGCGCCTCTTGCGTTTAGATTTCCGGCTCCACTTCTGGCTTTTTTGGTCAGAAGTGGCTTGGTTAGATACTAAATCTTATAAATTGGGTATAAGTCAACTCCTTGAAATCCATAAAGAGCCTTTTTCTTTACTACGATTGCGTGCAGAGCTACCGTTAGTACTGAACTAAGGGTTTTTCGGCATTTGCCAGGCGCAGCATCAACTTGAGTATTTACCGGATGTTATACTATCACGTTGGGGGGAGAGCAAACTATTCGTATCGAAAGATAGTTCGGTTTCAGGCCGGCGGCCAGCAGCGGTGAAGCTAAATGCCCGGTAGAAGGTTTGGCTGCCAAAAATCGCTTGCTGCTCGTGAGGAGGCAGGGCCATCAGCCGTTCGTAGCCCGATAATTGGGAATAATGCGCCCGCACGGCTTGCCAGACCTGGGCAACATAGGCGCAGGTATCGATGCGGGTCGAGACGGCCCAGTCCGGCCACGGGGTGGCTTGGCGGTCAGCGCCATCAATCGTCATCACCAGCTGCCCGAAGGCGGACTGGTAGGCGACCAGTTCGGCGGCGGTCAGCACTCGATAGTACAGCGCTTCAACCCGATAGGGCGGCGCATCATTGGGGTGAGTCCCGCCGGCGGCCTCGACAATGGCGGCAGTCGTGAATTGGGCAATCGCAATGTGGTCAGGATGGCCATAAACCCCATACGGATCGAACGTTAGGACAATCTGGGGGCGAATGCGCCGGATATGCTCCGCCAACTCATGAATGATCGTTTGTGGGTCAACCTGGTCGAGTTCACCATCCATGTAGTTAAGCAGTTGAATACTGCGCAAATTGAGAATCTGCGCGGCATCCCGCAATTCACCTTCGCGAATAGCGCCGAGCGCGTCAGGGCCGGGATAATCATCCGGCGCGCCAAACCAGCCGCGTTGGCCGCGGGTAGCACAGATGAGATGGGTTTCGCTGCCCAGAGCGGCGTAACGGGCCAGCGTTCCTCCGAAGCCCAATGTTTCGTCATCGGGATGGGCCAGTACAGCCAGAATTTTCGGGTGGGTCATTATCGTTACTCCTTTTACCGAAGATGATCTGGCCTCAAATGCCGGTCCAATATCGGGCAGCGCCGTCGGGAACTCGTTCATGCGATCGATCAGTTGATAACCTAATGTCCGAAGCGCATCTGGCTCTATATCGATGGCGGCCTGGCGGGTTCAGGTGGATTCGGCTATCATTACGTCTCTTTGGAAATAGTTTGTTAGGCTGGATGGTTAGATAGTTGGCTGATAAACCAACCAACTATCTAACCATCCAGCTACGAAACCATTCACCCCGCCTAAAACAACCCTTCGACCGACAGGTAACGTTCGCCGGTGTCGTAGCAGAAGGTCAGGATACGGGAACCTTCGGGGATTTCAGGCAGTTGTTGCTGGACGGCGGCCAGGGACGCGCCGGAGGAGATACCCAGGAAGATGCCTTCTTCTTTGGCGGCGAGTTGGGTCATCTCATAAGCGGCCGGTCCGCTGACTTTGATAACGCCGTCGAGAACATCGGTATGCAGGTTTTTAGGAACAAAGCCGGCGCCAATGCCTTGCAGGGGGTGCGGACCAGGTTGGCCGCCGCTAATGACGGCCGATAATTCCGGCTCCACCGCGAAGACCTTGAGGTTCGGCCATACTTCTTTGAGTACTTCCGCCGTGCCGGTAATGTGTCCGCCCGTGCCGACGCCGGTAATTAGGTAGTCGATGCCTTCCGGGAAATCGCGCAGAATTTCCTGGGCCGTGGTCTCTTTATGCACGTTGATGTTGGCCGGATTTTCAAACTGCTGCGGCATCCAGGCATTGGGGGTTTGCTCGTGAATCTCATAAGCGCGATCAAGGACACCCTTGATCCCCTTTTCACGCGGAGTCAGTTCACAAATCGCTCCATAGGCCGCCATAATCCTACGCCTCTCGACCGACATCGAGTCAGGCATGACCAGAATGAGCTTGTAGCCTTTCACCGCCGCGGCCATCGCCAGGCCGATGCCGGTGTTGCCGGAGGTCGGCTCGACGATGATGCTCTCGGGCTTGAGTAAGCCCCGCGCTTCAGCGTCCTCGATCATCGACAACGCGATCCGGTCCTTAATGCTGCCGCCCGGATTGGCGCGTTCCAATTTGACCCAGACTTCGTGGGTGTCAGGGTAAAGCTTGTTGATCCGTACGTGGGGGGTGTTGCCAATGGTTTCCAAAATAGTGTTGACTCGCATGATAGTTTTCTCCTTAATGATGATTTAATAAATGATTGTTTTATACCTTGCGGGAGTAGGCAGTAACGTTTTCTTTTACTCCCTACTCTCTACTCCTGCTACTCCAGGGGCTTAGTTCGCACCCTTACTTTACCTTCGTGGTAGACCTGCGAATAAGGCGGCACACTTTCGGTGAGCCATACATTGCCGCCAATAATGGAATGATGGCCCACGACCGTCTCGCCGCCGAGAATAGTGGCGTTGGCATAGATGGTCACATGGTCTTCAATCGTCGGGTGGCGTTTGGTGTTGGCCATTGATTTCGCCACTTGCAGCGCGCCCAACGTCACGCCGTGATAAAGCTGCACATAATCGCCGATTCGGGCCGTTGCGCCGATGATAGTGCCGGTGCCGTGGTCGATGACCAAGGCGCGGCCAATTTGGGCGGCCGGGTGAATATCGATGCCGGTTTGGCCGTGGGCATATTCCGTCAGCATGCGAGGCAGCAAGGGGGCGCCCAAAGCCAACAACTGGTGGGCCAGTCGATAGACAGCCACCGTATAAAAGCCCGGATAGGCGACGATTACTTCGGCCAGGCCGGTCGCCGCCGGGTCAGAAGCCAGCACCGCATTCGCATCCTCCAGCAGTTGGTCGAACAGGTTCGGCAGCGCGGCGAAAAATGCCTCGGCCACGGCAGCCGCATCGACGGCCAGCGGGGCGAGCAATTGCTGGAGATGTTCCACCAACTCCCCATACCGCACCACTGTCTGGCGGACCTGCTGGCAGTTATGAGGGAACATCACCTCGAACATCCCATCTACAAAGCGGTGGACTTCTGACTTGGGGGGGACGTTGCCCAGCAGCGCCGTCGGAAATCCGTGTTGTCGAAGTCGCCAGGCAAAGGCCTCATGTGGCGTTTCAGTCATGGTATCTGGGATAGTTGAGTGCGATAATTGATCGAATGTTGTCATTATGATGCCCTTAGTCTGTCGGTGAGGTCACCTACCGCTTATTAGGCGCCGCGTTGATTAAGATGGAGCCAGTGTACCAAATTAACCATACCAAAAGCGTTCCAAACCGCGTCACAAAAATGGTGATATTCAAAAATCTATGCTTTTTTTCATATATTTGCTATAATCCCCCACAGGAAATGGTAGAGATACGTTGATGACCCCCTTCAAACTTTACTTATTTGGACCCCCTCGGCTTGAGCATGCCGGCGAGACGCTGGCGGTCGGGCGGCGTAAAGGCTTGGCGCTATTGGTCTATTTGGCCGTAACCAACCGCGCCCAGCACCGTGATGCGCTGGCGACATTGCTATGGCCGGATTCCTCGCAGCGCCGAGCGCGCGGCAGTTTGCGCCAAGTGTTATCCGAGTTGAACAAGCTCCTGGGCAACGACTGTCTGCTCATCGACGGCGACCAAATCACCCTGACTCGCCCGGACTATCTGTGGCTGGATGTGGCCCGCTTTCAAACATGCATTGAGGTTATCCAGTCCCATGACCATCTCTCTGAAGAGAACTGTCAAGTCTGTTTACCCCTCTTGCAAGAAGCAGCCGACTTATACAGCGCCGATTTTTTAGAAGGGTTCACCCTCCGCGACGCCCCTGAGTTTGATGAATGGCAGTTCTTCCAGGCGGAAAGCCTGCGCCAGCAACTGGCCTTAATTTTGAAGCAGTTGGTCCAATGTTTCACCCAACTAAAGGCGTATGAGGCGGCCATCCCCTATGCCCGGCGCTGGCAGGCGCTCGATCCGCTGCACGAGCCGGTGCAGCGCGCCTTGATGCAGCTATATGCCCAATCCGGTCAGGAGGCGGCGGCGCTGCGCCAATACGAGGAGCATGTCAAGCTGCTGGAAGCCGAGTTAGGGCTACCCCCTGAAGAAGAAACGATGACGCTCTATGAGGCGATCAAGGCCAAACGGATCTTGGAACCGTTTTTAAAAGCCGAGGCGCAGCGACACAAACCTCGGCGTGAGGCCGATAAAGGGTTCATCAAGCCGAAATCGATCAAACCCCCGGCTCGCCCTCCAACCGATGAAGCGACCCCCGCCACCCACAGCCCTTTGCCTGTCAAGATCGGGCGCTACGAACTTTTGGCCGAGATAGGCCAGGGCAACTTTGCGACTGTCTACCGCGCCCATGACAGCAAGCTGGATCGGCTGGTGGCCTT
>JAGRCC010000947.1 GCA_020433785.1 Anaerolineae bacterium | reverse complement strand
ATTTACTGATTCGCGGCATTTTGGGCGTCAATCCCGATGAACGAACGAACCCACAGGATATTGTCGTTAACTTCACCTTATGGGTCGATACACGAGCGGCCGGCAAAAGCGATAACATCGCCGATTCCGTCAATTACAAAACGATCACCAAAGCCATCATCAATCACGTCGAGCAGTCAAAACCATACTTAGTCGAGCGGCTTGTGGCTGACCTGGCTCAGGTTTGCTTCGACACCAATCCCCGCGTGCAAGCCGTTGAAATGACGGTCGAAAAACCGACCGCGCTGCGGTTTGCCCGGTCGGTGGGAGTCACCATCTATCGAGAGCGAGAGAGGTAGCCGGTAGACCACCGCTAGCTGACCGCCGACCGCCGAAAAACAGGTCTGCGGTTGAAGTACGGCGGTCTACGGTCGGTGGTCGGCGATCAGGCATTGCAATCCGGGGCAAATCAAGGCGATGTCCGATAGCGCTCCTGTATTTACTCAGCAGACAAGGTGACTGGCACTTAATCACTGTAATTGTAGCATTTTATTCCACTCAATGTTCTCGATTTGAGCCAAAGTGCCAGTCACCTGAGTAGTTATGCGCTCCTACTGGTAAGCCAGGCTTTCCCGGACGCTGATGCGGGTGGCGCTGCGGGCCGGCAGCCAACTGGCGGCGATAGACAGCACGGTGACAATGACCAGCCAGTAAATCGCACCGGTGGGGGTGTAGTAGTAGAGAATCTCAGCCTCGGCCACGACGCCCAACGCCTTGGTTAACAGATAACCGGCCGGAATACTCAGCGGCATGGCAATCACCCAGCTGATCAGCCCCATTGTCAACCCTTCGCCCACAAACAGGGTGGCGATGATGCGCGAGGTAGCGCCGATGGCCCGCATTACCCCAATTTCGCGGGTTCGCTCCAGCACGCTCAGGGACAGCATCCCACTTAGCGCGATGGCCCCCACCACGCCCATCACCACCGCCAGGGTCGCCAACAGCGAGATGATGACTCCGAAGTTCTTCAATATCTGATCGGCCAGGGCTTTGGCGGTATCCATCGGGAAAATCCCTTCGGGTTTGACATCCAATTTGCGTTCGTTGAAGTAACGCCGTAACTCGATGGCTGCCGCTATCTCGCCGGCGGCGTCATTCCGCACGGTTTGGATCCAGACCGTTTCGGCTTCACCAACACTGTGGGTTGTCTTTAACAACATATCGCGCGACATATAGACCGAGTTGGGGATGGCCGGATCGAGCAGCAGCCCGACCACCGTCCAGTCCGACTCACCATAGAGGTTGTGATCGAGCGTAATCCGGTCGCCCAGGGTAACCCCGGCATCGCGGGCCAAATCTTGGTTCAAGACGACAGCGTTTGTATCGCTCGGCTCCAACCAGCGGCCTTGACGCAGCTCCGGCCGGTATAGGTGGGTGGGCAATGGCACCCCCCACAGAATGGCGTCTTCATCTTCATTGGTTTCCGGCTGACCGGCCAGGCGCAGGGTAGCCTGGTTCACGCCCCACATCTCGACGGCTTTAACATCGGGATGGGCCAGAGTGAGCGCTTCGACCTGCTCGATCCGTTCCGGCTCTTCAAATTGGAAAGTGACATTGTAATTCAGAATGTCGAACAGAATATCATTGAAGGTGTATCTGGCCGAGTCTTGGGTGCCCATCACCATCATAAAAATGACGCCACTGCCGACCAGCGTTATCTGGGTCAAAATCACCCGGCCCCGGTTGCGAAACGTGTTGTTGATCATGAGCAGCGTAATCCGCGACAGATTTTGGACCTTGGCCAGAGCGCGGCTCAAACGGCTGCCGCCGGCGCTCAAACCATAAGTACTGATGGCCTCGCGCACGGTAATGCGCGCCCCGGCAAAAATGGGGACAAGCGAAACTAACAGGGGAGCCAGCAAACAGATGGCCGTCTGCACCAGAACCGCCGCCGGTGACAGGCTAAACGGCTCCGGCGTCACGTTGAAAGCGTTCAACATAAAGGTGCTCAAGCCATAAGCGCCCAGCGCTCCCAACGGAATAGCGATGATCATCGACAGCAGGCCATAGACCAGCACCATTGTGATGTAAATGCGCAAAATCTGCCTGATCTGGGCACCGACCGCCTTCATAATGCCGATTTGGTCAACCTGTTGGCTGACAATGGCGTTGATGGTATTGTAAACCAACAGCAGCCCCAGCAGCAGGGTCAACACCGCCATAATACCCAATATAAGGAAGATACCGTCCAGAACATCCTGAAAGGCATGTTTTTCGGGGCTGGTTACGCGCGGCGGGAACGGCAGGCTGCTGGCCTCGATATCCAGTTTTTCCAGACGCCGCTCGATCTGGTCGGCCGCTTCGGTGGCCGCCGCCTCGGAAAAGACCGGCACCCCGGCAAACAGTTGGGCAAAGTTGGCTTCGCCGGTCAGTTCGCTGAAGCGTTGGCGGCTGACGTAAAATTCAGGGTTGCCGCCAAAACCGGGCGGGTTGGCCAGCGGGTTGTAGATCACCCCGCCGATCGAAACCGAATAAGTTTTGTCTTCAACCCGAATTTGTATTGCCATTCCCTGCGGGATGTCAAAAGCCGTATCAGCGCCCTGCATCACGGCAAGTGTTTTACGCTCCGGCCACTCGCCGCTGACCAGGCTCAATTTGGCGTAGGTTTGATCGTCGTAATCGTCGCGGGCGATCAGCCGGGCCGCTCGCCATGGTTCCGACGGATCGTGCCGCCACTCGATGGTGGTCAGCAGCATGCCTTCAACGTCATCGACGCCGCGCACGCTTTTTAGCGATTGAACCGTTTCGTCATCGATGGGCGGATCGACCATCAAGTTGATCATCGATGGCGATGACGCCAGCCAAATTTTGGTCAGGCCGACTCGAATTAAATCACTGCTGCCGACAATCATCCCGACAGCAAACGCGCCCATCGCGATAATGAGGACCACCTGTAAGGTGCGACCTTTATTACGCCACAGATCGCTCCAAATTTTATGCCGAACAACACCCATGATTTTGCTCCATGTATTATTACCTTTATCTTACCACCAAAAGGCGTAAATTGTCAGGAGCCAAAAGTATAATTTGGGGGTAGTAAACCCCCATTAGGGCAGGGGAGTAAACCCTCTCAATACAACCTTTGAGGGGGGACAACTTTCTTAACCCATGCTAGACTATAGTCGATTACGTTCAAAATGAGGTTGCCATGTTATCAAAACTATTCCAAGACAAAAACTTTTTCCGAACCATGCTCATTCTCTCAACCCCGATTATCATCCAGAACCTGATCACCTTCTCGTTAGGAGCGGTTGATATGATTATGATTGGCCAGTTGGGCGACGCCCCGGTGGCGGCGGTTGGCTTAGCCGATCAGATTTTCTTTTTGATGATCCTGATGATGTTTGGCATTTCCAGCGGCGCGGCTATTTTCTCGGCTCAATACTGGGGTAAACAGGACATTCAGGGCATCCACAAAGTGCTCAGTTTAACCCTGGCGACCGCGGCTGCCGGCAGTTTGGGCTTTCTACTGGTGGCCGTGCTGGCGCCGGAGTGGGTGTTGGGCATCTACACCAATGATCCGGAGGTGATCGCGCTGGGCAGCGACTATCTGAGGATTGTTGGTTGGAGCTACCTGGGTACGGCGGTGGCGGTGAGTTACACCATGATCCTGCGCAGCATTGAAAGCGTCAAACTGCCGATGATTGTGGGGGCTATCGCGCTGATCACCAACACCACCTTCAACTACCTGCTCATTTTCGGTCACTTTGGCTTTCCCCGGCTGGAGGTGACAGGGGCGGCGCTAGCCACTAGTGGTTCGCGAATTCTGGAAGCGGTGATCTTGTTGAGTGTCATCTACTTTAGGCGTCTGCCGCTGGCGGTTAAGCCCGGTGAACTGCTGCGGATCGATCTGGGCTTTGCGCCCAAATTCTATAAAACCACCTTCCCGGTCATTATGACGGAAGTGGGCTGGTCGCTGGGGATTACGACCTATGCCATTATCTACGCCCGCATCAGCACCGAGTCGATTGCCGCCGTTAACATTGTGGTCACGATTGAGCGGATGGCCTTTATCGTATTCCTGGCGATGAGTAGCGCCTGCGCCATCATGATCGGAAACCGGATTGGAGCCAATGAGATTAAGCAAGCCTATCTGTTTGGCAAGCGATACTTGCTGCTGGCTCTACTGACGGCGATTCCGATTGGATGGGTGGTGGCCTTGAGCGCCGGCACGATCTTGTCTTTTTACAATGTGTCAGAAACAGTGGCCGATTACGCCCAGATGATGATGATCGTCATGGGGCTAATTTTACCGATCAAAGTAACGGCCCTGATGACCTTCATTGGGATTTTGAGAAGCGGCGGCGATACCAGCTACTCACTGTTTTTGGATGTGGGCTCGGTCTGGCTGATCGGCGTACCGCTGGCTATTATCGGCGCGTTTGTGTTGGGACTGCCGGTCTATTGGGTCTACCTGCTGGTGGTCACTGAGGAGATCTTCAAAGTCACCATTGGTCTGAGACGATTCTTCGCCGGGCCGTGGATCCATCACCTGACCGAGCCGGAGTTGGCGGTGGTGGCGTAGAATGGTTCGGAGCGACAATGCTTGCTTTGTCAACGTCACAACGTAGTTTTGTCGCTCCTGAAACGTTCGTAGGGCAAACTTAACTTTGCCTACGAACGTTTCGTTCTTGTTGCTAAGGACTGCTTTAACGGTTATTAAGGATCGGCAGATAGACACACATGGTCACAGCTATGATCAAAATTGAGATGAAAATCTGTGGGCAAATCTATACATCCTCACTTCTAGAACAGCTTCTAAAGTATCGGCTGTCTTCATTCTCTCCATAATGTTAGCCAGGCTCCCCAACGCGCCACTCTATTACAGCAGATTAAGTAACATCAGCTATAACACGGCCTAACAAGGGACCGTCACCTCCCTTTTCAGGACTTACGCAAAAGTCAGGTGACAGTCACTTATTAACGTCCTCAAGTGACTGTCACCTTTAGAACGGCGTAAGTCCTCTCTTTTTACACTTTTGGGGCAATTTGGGGCAATTTTGACGCAAATTTTGTCCAGATTGTTAGGACCGAAACTGGTATAGTAAGCCTATAGAGAAAAAGGTTGATAGCCCTGTGGCTATTATCGGAGAAATGGAGAGAATTATGACTTTGTTAGAAAGAATAGCTGAAAGCAACGGCGATCCCCACAAGACCATTGCCGCCCTGCGACTGCTCAATCAGCGGTTGAAACAAGAGCTGGCCCTACTGACGGCGCAGTTAGAGTCTGATCCGGCCTCACCCGTGCTGATTGCCAAAGCCATTGAGATTAGAAGCCTAGGCTGGGACCAGTGTCAAATCGCTAAAATCGACAACCATGTTGAGTTCGGGTAAGGCTCAATATGGATTCCAAGGAGGTCTGATCTTCCCCCGAAAAAGTAGAGGGTTAGTTGAGAGAAACGTTGTGATTGAGTTCAAATTGATGAGGGCTGAGATAACCGAGCGAAGAATGACGACGCCGACGATTATAAAAGCCCTCAATGTACAGAAAGATGTCAGATTTAGCTTCGGCCCGAGAGCGATAACGGCGGTGATGAGTTAGTTCAGATTTAAGGGTACCGAAGAAACTTTCCATGGCCGCATTATCCCAACAGTTTCCAACGCGGCTCATACTGGGTTGACAGTCATAATTGTTTAGGACTGATTGATATAAATCACTGGTATATTGGCTACCGCGGTCAGAATGATGGAGGAGACCAGCCGGCGGTTGCCGTTGGTTCAAAGCCATCGTCAAGGCCGCCAGGGGCAGTTCGGTTCTGAGATGGTCCTCCATCGCCCAGCCAACGATTTTGCGCGAGTAGAGGTCCATGACCGTAGCCAGGTAAAGATCGCCTTCCTGGGTGGGAATATAGCTGAGATCAGCTACCCATTTGTGGTTGGGGGCCTGGGCCTGAAACTGACGGGCCAACACGTTGGGCGCTACCGGATCGGCCAGGTTTCTGACCGTTGTTTGGCGATAGTGGTGACGCTGTTTGGCCCTAATCCCGTGCTGACGCATCAAGCGTGCCACGCGATGACGGCCACAGGGCAGCCCCTGGGATACCAGGTCAGCCTGAACTCGCGGGCTACCGTAGGTGCCATAACTGTCTTGATGACTGGCCTTGATCTGTTGCACTAACGCCTGATTGGCTTGGCTCCGACGGCTCATGGGTCGCTTGCGCCAGGCATAGTAGCCACTGACCGATACTTCCAACACCTGGCACATAAGAGAAATCGGATAATCTTGCCCATGAGCTTTAATAAACTTGTACCTCATTGGCTTGGGCCTTTGGAAAAGATCGCCACCGCTTTTTTTAAGATATCTCGCTCCTGGGTCACGAGTTTCAACTCCCGTTCCAGGCGGCGCACATACTCGTCGTTAGCTTTCAGGTACCCTTTTCCCGGAAAGGCTTGCTCACCATCGCGAGCCAACTCTTGCCGCCAGCGATATAATGTTTTGGGGCTGACCCCCAAATCTGCGCCGATCTCGGCCACACTCTTACCACTTTCGTTCACCAACTGGACTGCTTCCTGTTTGAATTCTCGACTATATCGTTTGCTTTTGCTCACCGCTGTCCTCCCTATTTTTGTAGTCTACTTGTCTCTCTTCTTTTCGTCTACTTTTTCGGGGGAACTTCAAATGGGGATTGGAGATTGGAGACTGGAGATTAGAGATTGGGAGATTAGGGGATTGGGAGATTGGGCTGGGTTGGTCGTCGGTCACCGACTCCTGGCCCCCAGCCCCAAACCCCTGATCTCCGACCCCCGACCCCTGACCCCCAGCCAGCAGCGTATTAATGAAGCGAGTGCGCGTGTCCGGGTCGGGGCAGAGGGTGTAGAGTT
>JAGRCC010000946.1 GCA_020433785.1 Anaerolineae bacterium | reverse complement strand
CGATGCTGGGGCAGTAGCGCGGGCCAACGCCTTCGATCACGCCGGTGAACATCGGCGCTCGATCCAGGTTGGCCCGGATAATGTCGTGGGTTTCCGGGGTGGTGTGGACCAGATAGCAGGGCATTTGCGGCCGCCAAGGCGTTTGACGCTCGATGGGGTAAACCGGGTGGGGCGGCTGATCGAGCCAGAAAGGACGGTCAACCTCAGTGGTGTTTTGATTTTCAAAGCTAAAATAGAGCGGCTTGTCGCTGCCGTATTGGATACTGGTCTGACTGAAATCGATGGTTCGGGCGTCGAGCCGGGGCGGTGTGCCGGTTTTGAGCCGACCCAACCGGAAGCCGAGTTCGATCAAAGACGTCGATAATCGCAGCGCGGCCTTTTCGCCGGCCCGGCCGCCTTCGGTGATC
The DNA here is from genome assembly GCA_020433785.1 of Anaerolineae bacterium. The sequence goes on along the minus strand of JAGRCC010000946.1, from coordinate 5,824 downwards.
GATTCGCCGGTGATGAGCCGTCCGCCCAGAAACGTGCCGGTGGTCAGCACCACCGCTTTGGCCCGGTATTTGGTGCCAAGCTGGGTTTGTACGCCCTCGATGCGGTCGCCCTGGATCAGCAGTCCTTCTACTGTAGCTTGCTTGACCGATAGGTTGGGTGTATTCTCCAGCGTACGTTGCACCGTCCAGGCGTATCGTTTCTTGTCGGCTTGAGCGCGGAGGGCGTGAACCGCCGGCCCTTTACTGTCATTGAGCAGCCTAATTTGAATGAAGGTCTGGTCGATGAGTTGACCCATAGCGCCGCCCAGCGCATCGATTTCGCGCACCAGGTGTCCTTTGGCCGAGCCGCCGATGCTGGGATTGCAGCTCATCCAGCCGATGGTATCCAATGACATCGACAGCAGCAGCGTACGCGCCCCCATCTTGGCCGAGGCCAACGCCGCCTCAACGCCGGAATGGCCGCCGCCGACGACGATCACGTCATAAATAAATTCGATCATGATGCAGTTCTTTCTGATTTATTCGTACCCAAAATGGTAGCATTGCCCTAACCCTTAGAGTATAGCGCAGGCCTATCCCCAAAGCAAACTAAATTGATGACCGGCCCTAACCTTAAGTTTTTGCCCCAAAAGTCCAAAATTTAGGCCCTAAAACGCCATTTTGAGCCACGATACGTCAATTTAATTAAAAGTGACCGTTTTTGGGCCGCCTCCATCGGGAGTCTCAGGTGTTATAGGTTATAATGGTGGGACTCTTTTCCAAACAAAGCCAATTGAATGCTTGGTAGGTGGGGTTACCCTGCCTTGAGAGAGATCAGGTCTATATAGCCAACTATCCAGGCACAGCAGCCCACCGGGCTAAAGCGAAGCATCATCTCAAGCGTTGAGGCTTGGGATAGTTTATATTATTAATGAACTACTACATAAGCCATTATAAGGAGGCCAATTTTTCATGAACAGAAGAGTGGTTGTCACTGGGATGGGAGCTGTGACGCCGGTCGGTAACACTGTTGAAGAGGCGTGGAATAATTTGAAAGCTGGAGTCAGTGGCATTGCCCCCATTACCAATTTCGACACCTCGGACTTTGATATTAATTTTGCCGGTGAGGTCAAAAACTTTGACGCCAGTGCGTTATTTGGCAAGAAAGAAGCACGGCGGCTGGATCGATATACCCACTTCGCCATGGAATCGTCCCGACAGGCCATTGAAGACTCAGGCCTGTTGAAAAACGGCACCGATCGGTCTCGCGTGGGCATGGTCATTGGCTCATGCGTGGGTGGCCTGAGCAGTGTACTCGAACAACACGAGGTGCTGCAAAGCAAGGGGCCGTCTCGCGTCAATCCGTTTACTATATCCATGATGCTGCCGGATACGGCCCCGGCTCGCATTGCCATCGATTATAACCTGACCGGCCCAAATATGGCCGTCGTTACCGCCTGCGCCACCGGCACCGACACCATCGGCGAGGCCTTTGAAATCATTAGGCGCGGGGATGCGGACGCGATTATCGCCGGCGGTTCGGAAGCGGTAATTAACCCGCTTATTCTGGCCAGCTTCCAGGTAATGAAGGCGCTCTCCCCCAATAATGAGAACCCGGCCGGAGCCTGCCGACCTTTTGATCTCAACCGCGATGGGTTTGTCATGAGTGAAGGCTCGGTGGTTTTGGTCTTGGAAGAGCTAGAACACGCCCAGAAGCGTCGTGCCAATATCCTGGCTGAAGTGATCGGTTATGGCACGTGCGTTGAAGCCTATCACCTGGCCGCGCCTCGAGAAGACGGATTAGGAGCCATTACCGCGATGAGTCGCGCCATCGCTAAAGCCGGCATCGAACCTAGCGAAATTGACTACATCAACACCCACGGAACCGGGACACGCCTGAATGACAAAGTAGAAACCCTGGCGATCAAAGATGTCCTGGGCGAACACGCTTACGACACAATTATCACCTCATCGAAGTCGATGACCGGCCATCTGTTTGGCGCAGCCGGGGCAATTGAGGCAATGGTTTGCGTGAAAACCTTAACCGATGGTATCATTTCGCCGACTATCAACTACGAAACGCCCGATCCAGAATGCGATTTAGATTGCACCCCCAATGAAGCCCGGCACGCCGATGTGTCGGTGGCCATGTCAAACTCCTTTGGGTTGGGCGGTCACAACGCAACGATTCTTTTCCGAAAGTATAATGAAGGCTAATTTGTTTTAGCCCTAAATCACCAGGCTGATCCTCTTTAAGCGTAAGCAAGTAACTATTGGGGTGACTGGCGCTGCGGCTCACTAACCATGATCAGCCGCCAGTCACTTGCTGTGCCTAAAAAAATGTGTAGGAGATCGATTTGTGGCAACTTATGCTCACATTGTTGGTTGGGGAAAGTATGTTCCTGAAAAGGTCGTGACGAATCACGATCTGGCCAAAATTTTGGACACTTCCGATGATTGGATTGAGAGTCGAACCGGTATTTCGGAGCGACGGCACGCTGATCGGGAAAAAAATGAAACGACGGCTAGTATGGCTATCGGCGCCGCGCGGTTGGCCCTTGACCGGGCCCGGATTGTGCCGACTTCGGTTGATATGGTCATTGTCGCCACACTTAGCCCGGAGCATATCTTCCCATCAACGGCCTCGCTGGTTCAGGATGCCATCGGCGCGACGCACGCCGGCGCGTTTGATTTGAGCGCGGCGTGCTCCGGCTTCATCTACGCCTTTGCCATGGGCAGCGCCATGATCGAGTCAGGCGCAGCCAAGGTGGTGGTGGTGATTGGGGCGGAAACGGTTTCTGCGTTTTTAGATGAGCAGGATCGCTCCATTTACCCCCTCTTTGGCGACGGCGCCGGCGCGGTTGTTTTACAGGCCCATAATGTTCCCGGCGGGGTGCTGGCCACTGTATTGGGTTCCGACGGCTCCGGCGCGGAGCATCTAGGAATACCGGCCGGAGGGAGCAAATACCCCACCAGCCAACATACCTTAGATAATCGTTTGCATTACATGAAAATGAACGGTCGTGAGGTTTACCGGTTTGCCACGCGGGTCATGGGCAAAGTATCCAAGCAGGCCTGCGAAAAAGCCGGCCTCGACCTGGGCCAGATTGATCTGTTCATCCCGCATCAGGCCAATATCCGGATCATCCAAAGCGCCAGCAAATACCTCAAGGTCGATGATGATAAAGTCTTCACCAACCTGCAAAAATATGGCAACACCTCGGCGGCGTCGATTCCCATTGCTTTGTGTGAAGCCATTGAGGAGGGCCGAATCAAAGCCCACGATAAAATTGTGATGGTCGGTTTTGGCGGTGGGTTGACCTGGGGCGCTACGGTAGTGGAGTGGGGTATGCCCATGCCGTTGAAACCACGCAGCTGGTGGTATCGTTCCATGCGCTGGGTTGTTTACCGTTGGGCTGAGGTTCGCTCCGGTTCGCTGCGGATGTCTCGCAAGATAGAGAACATGCTACCCGAACGTAACGGCGCGAAAGACGGCGTCTTGACGCCAGATGACGATGTCAAACCCGAAGAAAACGGCCATGCGCCCATCAGCACCAATGGCCATAAACCCAAGCAAAAAGACAGCGACATCGCTAAATTACCGGCCTCAACCGGGGAAGAAGTGGAAGTCGTCAAGAAAGTTAAAGAAAAGCAGGGGTAACCGTTCGAGTTAAGATCACGCACTGGCTAAGGCATTAGGCTTTAATTTGACCTGGACTTAAGGCCGGTGGACCACCGTTAGCTGACCGCCGACCGCTGAAAAACAGAGACCCTCGTTGAGGTTCGGCGGTCAGCGGTCGGTCGTTTATGATCAGGGATGTTTTATCAACCCACCCACTCACCGGCCCGCATCAACGGTTCGGTGGTGCCGTCAGCCAGCACGCCATCGATATCCATCTGATCGGAGCCGATCATAAAGTCGACATGGGCCAAACTGTGATTGCCACCGGCCGCTGCGAATGCCTCATCCGACATCTGTGGCCCGCCCCGCAAGCAGAAACGATAGGCCCGGCCCACAGCCAGGTGGCTCGACGCGTTTTCATCGAAGAGGGTGTTGTAAAAAAGGATACCCGACTGAGCGATGGGTGAACTTTGCGGCACCAGAGCCACCTCGCCCAAGCGAGCCGCTCCCTCATCGGTGTCGATGAGCTTACGCAGCACGGCTTCGCCTTTATCCGCCGAAATTTCTACAATTTTGCCCCCAACAAACCGCAACTGAAAATTATCGATCAAAACGCCGCCGTAACTGAGCGGCTTGGTGCTGGTCACTACCCCGTCAACCCTGTCTTTGTGGGGCATTGTGAACACCTCTTCGGTGGGCATGTTGGGGATAAAGGGAATGCCGGCCAGCGTCTCTTTTTGGCCACCGTGCCACTCGTGGTTAGCGGGCAGGCCCAGCATCAGATCGGTGCCGGGGGCGGTGTATTTCAGGGCCGTATACTGTTTGGCGTTGAGCAGGGCGCATCGCGCCGCTAGCCGTTGGGTATGGGTTTGCCAAGCTGCTACCGGGTCCGGCTGATCGGCCCGGCTGATTTGGAACATGGCCGCCCACAACTGATCGAGCTGTGTTTCGGGCGTACCGTCGGGAAATATCTTAACTGCCCAGGTAGCCAGCGGGTAGGAGATAACACACCAGTTCACCTTATCGGCCATGATATGGGCAAAGTATTCCTGCAACTGCTGTTGGTGGGTTCGCTGCGTTAACGCTACTAAATCCGGGTCCTGGTCCTTGAGCAGATCGGGATCGGTGGCATGGATAGCGATAAAAGCATCGCCTCGTTGAGCGGCCTCGATCAGGCCTTGGGCCTGCCAGGTAGGATACTCCGTAAACGAGTCGCGCGGGGCGTACTGAAAGCGAGCCAGGGTTACGGTGTCGTCGCTCCAAATAACATCGACCAGCCTGGCTCCGGCTTGATAAGCGCTGACTGCGATCAAGCGCACCAGCGGCGCGGCTTCGATCGGGCCGCGCACAATCAGTCGCTGGCCGGGTTGGAGATTGACCCCAACTTTGACGGCCAGATCGGCGTAGTTTTGTAACTTCTGTTCAAACGATAGTTCGGTCATAGTCTAGTCCTTTTGTTTGATCTGCTTATACTCCTGCCAGGTGAGGCCTGAATAGGTAATCACCAAAATCACGGCAAACGAAAACCACTGGAGCGCGTAGCTCAGGTGCGAGCCTTCGCCCAGGTCCGTCACTTCCTCCCGAATCGGCGGCGTGGTGTCCGGCTCCGGGCCGGGCAGGGCCTCAACGTAAACGGGCAGCAGCGGTCGGTCAATCTGCTTCTGAACCTTGTCCAGGTCGAGCCGAAACCAGGCATCGACCCACTGACCCGGCTCCGGATCGGGGTCGGTCGGGGCCAGGGCGTGGGGCGGTAGTTGGCTGCGATAGGCGATGCCTTCAACGGTGACCTCGCCGGCCACATCATAAGCCCGGCGGGCTTCCGGTTCGAACTGTTCAAACGGCAGCCAGCCGCGATTGACCATCACGGTCTGATCGCTGCCGGTGATGTCCAGCGGCACTACCAAATCGATGCCGGCCTGGCCCTGGTAGCTTTGGGTTCGCAGAATCATGTTCTTATCATTTTCAAACGTACCGGTCACCGTGACCCGATGCCGGTGCAGTTGGTCCGGATCAACCGGCGCGCCGGTTAAGGTCACCGGTGGGCTGTGCAAGCCGGTCAGAATTTCCTCATTCAAGGCCCGGCGTTGGTCCAACCGCCGCAACTGCCAAAAGCCAAGGTTCACTAAAAAGATCACCCCGGCAATAATAACCAGATGTCTAATCCACCGCTTAAGCAAAAATCTGGTCACACTCATCCTTCATCTTTCATCCTTCATTATAAAT
>JAGRCC010000092.1 GCA_020433785.1 Anaerolineae bacterium | reverse complement strand
TACAGGGGCTGTTACGTTTGGCTTGATCAAACAGATCGCGCACGCGGCTGGCCCCAACCCCGACAAACATTTCCACAAATTCCGAGCCGGAGATGCTAAAAAACGGTACGCCGGCCTCGCCGGCAATGGCTTTGGCGGTGAGGGTTTTACCACAACCGGGAGGGCCAACCATCAGCACCCCTTTGGGAATACGCGCTCCTAGCGAGATGAACTTTTCCGGTTCGCGCAGAAACTCCACAATTTCGGCCAACTCCTGCTTGGCTTCGTCAACCCCGGCCACATCATCAAAGGTGACCGTCGGTTTGTCGCCGGCAAACATTCTGGCCCGACTTTTACCAAAGCTGAGAGCTTGGTTACCCGCACCTTGGGCCTGGCGCAAAATAAAGAAGAAAAACCCGCCGATTAGGATAAGCGGCAGCAATGTACCCAAAATCGCCAACCAGCCATCCCAGGCACTGCGCGGAGCGATGGTTACTTTGATATTGAGCAGCTGCTGCTGATCGACCCCCATCAACCCCAACGTTTCAATCACGCCAATACCGGGTTCCTTATTGGAGGCGATCTTTTCCCCGTTTTTGAGTTCAACGGTTAATTCGTTCTGATCGACCAAGATCGACTCGACTCGACCCTCGTTAGCCAGTTGAGCTACTTCGGACAAATCTTTGGATTCAATCGCCTCGGTGCGAAGAACGAATACGCCATAAAGAAAAGCGAGTACCACAAAAATTAAAATTGCATAAAGCGCACGCGACCATTTCATAATTGCTTTCCTTACGAAATCTATATAATTTTCCTGCGAAGTTTTAACGAAATTGTGTAAAAATCAAATATACCACGCGCCATAGGCGGAGTCAAACATTGTTGGAACCTGCCACTTTCTTTTTTAGTTCGTGTTCTTGACGGCTGGTCGGTAAGATGTTAGATTGTGGGTAATTTGTCGCACGCCGATAGGCAATCTATACCAGCGCCGAATGGTAAACAACTAAAACTATTCTTAGGACATATTAAAATAATGATAACTGAAAAAGTGCAAGAGAAACAGGCTACGTCTCGCACGGCTAAGGACTACCTTATTATAGCCGCTAAAGGCTTTGCTATGGGAGCCGCCGATGTTGTGCCCGGCGTTTCCGGTGGGACGATGGCCTTCATTCTGGGTATTTATGAAGAGCTGATTAATTCGATCAAAAATCTCGTTAACCCTCAAATTTTTAAGAACCTTTTTAGCCTCAACCTAAAAGGAGCCTTGGCCTTAGTTTCATGGCAATTTTTGGGAGCTTTGGGTTTTGGGATATTGCTGGCAATATTTTCCCTGGCTCAGTTTCTAGAGACAGCCTTGACCACTTACCCAGCCCTGGTTTGGTCATTTTTCCTGGGGCTAGTCACGGCTTCTATTATAACCGTAACTAAACGGGTGAAGCAGTGGGATTCCTCCACTATTACGGCCATGGTTGCCGGCACGGTTATGGCTTATTACCTGGTCGGTCTGGTGCCGGTGCAAACCCCTGATGCGGCCTGGTTCCTGTTCCTCAGTGGCTTTATCGCCATTTGCGCCATGATTTTACCGGGTATCTCCGGTTCGTTCATTTTGGTTTTGATGGGTAAGTACCAATATATTCTGGGCGCCGTTAATGATCGCGATTTTGTAACGCTTATTCTGGTGGCAGCCGGTGCGGCGGTTGGGTTGGTGACGTTTGCTCAGGTTTTAAGCTGGCTCTTCAAACGCTACCATGATCTAACCGTGGCGCTTTTGATCGGGTTTATGATCGGCTCGCTACGGAAGATATGGCCCTGGAAAGAGACCCTCCAAACCGTGATCGATCGCCACGGTGAAGCCATTCCGGTCGTCCAAGTCAACGTTCTGCCGTCCGCCTGGACCAGCGAGGTGACGCTGGCGATAGTTTTAGCGCTGATCGGCTTTGCGATTGTATTTGTGCTTGATTATTTTGCTTCTAAGGCTGAAGCGTAGTGAAAGTCAACTTTATCCGGAAACCTTAGTTCGTAGTAACCGCTTTAACAGCACCACCTCAGGTACCGACTAAAGCCATTACTACGAACTAGGACGTTACTTGTGCATCAGTGGGCCAGTCACGCTTGCAGCCTCGCCCGGTCTAAACGGTTATTCGGGCGGAAATAAGGGTTTGGGATGGGACTGGTTCGCGGCGGAGAACTGATGGTCCGGTTGGGGTTGTTGAAGTGCTGCGGGCGAAGCAGCCGAAACTTTCGCTTGAGGTTTTCGAGGTTGAGCCGTGATAATCTGTGTTCCCCCTCGACCGAGCAGCATCCCTAAACAGCCAGGTTTGGTCTCGACCGCTTTAATTTGAGGTGGTTCAACCGACCGGGCAGTGACAATAGCTTCAGACGCCAACTGATTGGCGGCGGAAATTTTGGCTTCCAATTCCTGGCGCAGCGCTTCACGCCGCCACTCATCTTCTTGGCGGGTTCTGGCGATATCGCGCTCTACTTCTAAAATCCGCTCGCGAAGGCGATTGTTTTCTTCTTTCAGATTAAAGTTATCCTGAAGCAGTACCCCCATCAACTCTCGATTAGCAGCCTGGCTGTTGAGAATGCTTTTCTGGCTGTCAGACAGCGTGGTTAAAGTGTTATTTAAAAAGGCCATGGCCGGCGATTCGGTCCCGTTGGCCGCGACAACCGCCATGCTCTCTTCGAAATCAGGCGCATCATCATCCGCAGCATCAAATGCCGAAAAATCATCGGCAAAATCTTCATCGCCGTCTGAGATGCCGTCCGGTTCAATGGTAGGAGCCAGTGTATCTTTCAATTGCAGTCGAACTTGCTCGTAAGTCATGCCGCTGTTCATTAGCTCTTTAATTTGCAACAGCGTACTGACATCATCATCAGAATAACGGCGATGACTACGATTTTTACCGCTGCCGGCGTCCTTAGACAAAAAATTAGTGAATTCATCTGACCAGCGCCGTAAGGACGCCGGAGAGATATCTAACTCCTTAGCCACCGTCTGAGGCGGCTGAAACATCTCCGAGTTCATAGGTTAACGTTACTCCACTCCCCTTAATCTTAATCTTCGTTCACAACACGATACGACGCATCAACGGTTTCGTCGTTGTCAAAATCAGTGTGAGCATCGCTGCCATAATCTAGCATACGGCTATACTGCTCAACGATATGTGGCGGGCATAATTTTATAAACAGCGTCATCCCCAACAGAATAACGCCAAAATCATCCAGTTGGCCTAACCCCAAAATAACATCGGGAATAAAATCAACGGGTGAGATTGTGTACAGCAGTGACAAAGGCACTACGGATTTGGCTAACAACCCAATACGACTATCTGTAAAAAGTAGCCACACTAACCTTAACTGTTTCAACAAATTAGAAAGAAAAGAATAATCTTTGTCATTCGTTACTGTCGACGGCTTCTTAGTCATAATTACCTCCTACAATATTCAATCCGGCTAAAATTTACAAAAAATTTCATTTAATAAATTACTTGCCCGAAATTATAGCGTCGAGTTGTAATTCAAGCAACAAAAAATCGCTCATCCACCAAATTTTCAAGCATACGGTTACCCTACAATCCGGCTATTCACTCAGATGGCCGGTTACTGTGAGCGATAATGGGATCAATCGCCTCTGAGCGATTTTCAGCGGACTACCGCCGGAATGTCTTGTATGTGCCTGCGCTTACCACTATAATTAAGTTATGAAAAGCCTGCGCCAGTCGCTGATTGATTATGAATTAACGCTGCTCAAAGCCATTGCCGATCTCCGAGCCGTGTTGCTAACCGCCGGCGATCACACAGCGGTGATTAACCAATTGGTCGACACCTTACTCTCGCCGGTGGCCACAGCCATTGTCCTGGATGACCTCTCGCCGGCGGAAGACCAGGCTCTTCAATTCTTGCTGCAACAAGGCGGGCAGGTGGAAGGCCCGCGTTTTAGCCGTCAATTCGGCGAGATTCGTTCGATGGGGCCGGCCCGGTTGGAGCGAGAGCAGCCCTGGCAAAATCCGGCTAACCCGGCCGAAGGGTTGTGGTATCGCGGGCTTATATTCAAATCGTTTCAGGTAACGCCGCAAGGAAGTCAGGAGGTTGTTTACATCCCGGATGATCTGCTGCCCTTACTTAATCCTGGAAATCCTCAGCTGCCGCCGAGCCACCCCGATTTTCAAATCGGGGCTGTGGCCGCGCCGGCTCAAACTCTTAGTAGTTTAAATCGCCTTCGTGAAAACGTTTTTAGAATTTTGGTCTACCTGCAAACCACTCCGGTCCGAATGCAACAGGACGAGGCGCTAGCGACCGCCGACAAACAAGCTCTGATCCAAACGTTGCTACCGTCGCTACATCGACACACGACGCAGGAGGCTGAACTGGAATTTTTGCTGCATCTCTGCCGTCGAGCCAAACTGCTGACTCTGGCTCATGGCCGGCTCCGACCGGAGCGCGAACCCACCCGCAGTTGGCTGCAAGCCACTCCGGCCCGACAACTCACCGAACTCCAAAACACCTGGCGTGCCGACCCCACCTGGAACGATCTGTGGCATGTACCCAGTTTGGCGCCGCAGCCAACCGGCTGGGAAAACAGCCCGCTACTGGCCCGCTCGAAAATTTTGGGTTATCTGGCCCAGCTTGAGCCTGCTCCCAGCCAATGGCTGTCGATTGATCACATGGTGACCTTGATCAAGCAGATCGATCCTGACTTTCAACGCCCTACCGGCGACTATGACAACTGGTACATTCAAGATCGACACGGTAACTTTTTGATGGGGTTTGCTCACTGGGATGAGGTAGAAGGCGCATTAATCCGCTATTTATTAACGTTTATCCTACCTATTTTGGGGATTGTGGATTTGGGCAGCGCCAGCTCCACCTCGGCGCCCACCAGCTTTTGTCTAACGGCGGCGGGTCAATCGTTTCTAAGCGGTCAATCGGTTGTTGACGATTTACCGCCAAAAACGCCCTGGCTAAGAGTGGATCACAACTTTTTGGTTCGGGTTCCGGCTCAGGCCAGCCTGTATGATCGGTTTCAAGTGGCGCGTTTTGCTCAGTTGGCCAGCTATGAACCACAGCGAGCCGGATACCAAATTACGCAAGCCAGCGTCAAACGGGCGCTCAAAAACGGAGTGACGCCCGATCAAATCACCGCCTTTTTGACTCGCGTTACCAACAATCAAACACCGCTGAAAGTGGTTGAGGCGGTTCGGAATTGGGGCACCCGTTATGCTACCGTAGCCCTCGAACCCGCCACGTTGCTTCATCTAAAACATGAAGCCATAGCTACTGAACTACGCCAGCACCCAGAACTGGGTCCCTTACTGGGCGAGGCGTTAAATTCGACGACGATTCTAATTCCGGCGCGGCATGTTGCCCAAGTTAAGCGTTTTCTTATAGAATTAGGGTATCTGGAGTAAACTGAATCAAAAAACCGGCCACTTAGCCTATCTATCTGATCGATCACCATCACTCACACCAACTTGAGGACGTCCATGCCTCCTTCTGACAACGAGTCTCTACAGGCCAAGATATTCAATAAAATCGCCGCCCAGCATAACATCGGTTATGTCATGACCGATGCCAACTTAGTTATTCAAGACTACAACTCAGTTGTAACCTGCTGGACAGACATCAAGCCTAACGAATTAATCGGCTTACCCCTAACGGAACTATTTGAGGAATTGGTGGGCTACGAAGCCACCCTGGCCTTAATTGCCCAAAATCAACGTGACGGCGTAACGTTGCCCCCTATTCAGCGGTCAAGCGAGGCCGGCACACGCCAAACCCTTTATCTAACAGCTGAGCCGTTTAATGACCTCAGTTGCCACCTCCTCCTAACCATCATTGATCTGACTCATCTAGACAAAAACAGTACCCTTTATTCGACCGCTATCGAAAGTCGAACTGACCTCATTTGCCGCTTTCAGGCTAACGGTAATCTAACCTTTGTCAATGACGTCTACTGTCGCTCCCTCAAAAAGCAGCCGGAGGATTTAATCGGCCAGCCCTTTTTAACATTTATTGCTGACGAAGATCGCCCGTATGTGAGTGACGCCATTGCATTACTTAACGCGCAAAATCCGGTTATTACTACTGAACATCGCAGCGTTTTACCTTCAGGTGATGTTCGCTGGCAGCAATGGACCTACCGGGCTATCTTGGGGGATCAGGATCAGCTCCTTGAATGTATGGCCGCCGGACGAGATGTGACCCGGCAAAAGCAGACCGAACAGACGCTGCAACGGGTCCGCTTCTCAATCGATTGGGTGGTCGACTCCGTTTTTTGGGTTGACCGCAGCGGCAACTTTCTCGATGCTAATGAAACCGCTACTTGGAGATTAGGCTACGAACGTGAAGAACTGATCAAGATGAAATTTGGCGACATCGATCCGAAGTTTGCCGACCAAGGTTGGGCTAAGCTGTGGCAGGAGGCCCAGCACCAGCGGGTTATTGCATTTGAATCGGTTCATCATACAAGAGAGGGCAAACCCTTACCGGTGGAAGTCATTGTCCACAATCTAGATTTTGATAACACGGCCTATGTCTGTATTTTTGTACGCGACATCACCGAACGCAAGCAAGCTAACCAGGCACTGTTTGAAAGTAAAAGCCGGTTAGAGTCAATTATCACCAAACTACCGATTATTTTATGGAGTATTGATCGCGACGGTATTATAACCATGTCGGAAGGGCAAGGATTAACCCGACTTGGACTAAAACAGAGAGAACTGGTTGGAAAATCGGCGTTTGCTGTAAATCAAGATAATCTTCAAAATACAGAAAATATTCGACGTGCTCTAACGGGAGAGATAACCCACTCGACTACCCAATTCGGAGATACTATTTTTGAAACACAATATACTCAACTCCGTGACGAAGAGCGTGAAGTAATAGGTCTTATCGGTATTTCATCCGATGTAACGGATCGTGAGCAAACCCGCCAATTTCTCGCTAAACGGGAAGCCTATTTGAGTACGTTGGTCGAGCTGCAGCGTCGATTACTCGTTGACACTGAAGGCGAGAGCTTTTACGATGATGTCATTCGCCTGTTGGGGCCTGTCTCGCACGCTGATTTTGGCTGCCTGCTTGAAAAGCTAGAGGACCCTAAAGCACTTTCCTTTAAAGTCCAGGCTATCTACGTCCGGCCACCAGACCAGTCACCGTCTGACTCCTCAGAAAACTTAGATCCCTCAATTATTGAAATCCGGTACCACTGGACTAAAAGACTAGAGCAGGGACAGCTCATCTCTGATACGATAGATAATATCGTGACTACTCAACCCGTATATTTTTCAAAATACAATATTCGCACCCTTTTGCTCGTACCCTTAAAAATCAATAACCGCTTATATGGCCTCATAACTTTTGGAAATAAGGAGGAGACGCCTCCCTGGGATTTATCAGAAATGGTATTGCTGGAGGCTGCTGCATCCGCTATTTCTCTGGCTAAAGAACAACAATTAACCAAAAAAGCTTTAGCCGAAACGAATCAGCAGCTTGAGCAGCGCGTTCAAGAGCGAACGGCCGATTTGGTCAAAGTTAATGAAACGCTGCAAATGGAGATTGCGGAACGGAAACGAGCGGAAGAGCTACTGCAAAAAGCCCACGATGAATTGGAGGTGCGTGTGGTCGCTCGCACCGGCGAGTTAACCATCCTCAACGAAAAATTGGAAACGTTGTACCAGGTGGGCAAGGAAATTACCACCCAGCATCAATTGGATCAATTGCTCAATTCAATCGCCAAAATCACGGCCAAACTACTCAAAGCTAGTTCTAGTTGTATTTTACTCATCGATGAGACTAACACATATCTAACAATTGAAGGCTCTTATGGTCTCCATCAAGATATTATAGAAAACACTCACGAACCTATTGGCCACAGCATCGCCGGCCGAGTGGCTCAAACCGGCCGGCCAATCATTGCCAACGATATCCCCAATGATCCCCATTTTGATAATCCGGCGGCGGTTTTAGATAGGTTTCTAGCCATTATCAGCGCCCCTTTGACTGTGGGCCAAAAGACCATCGGTACCCTGGATGCGCACAGCAATAAGCATTGGAATGCCTTTGATGAACAAGATCTCAAATTGCTCAATATGCTGGCCGGACAGGCGGCCATCGCCATTGAAAACGCTCGATTATACACCCATCTAAACCAAGCCATCGATGAGCTAAAAACGGCTAATGACAATTTACACAAAGCTAAAGAACAGGCCGAAGCCGCCAACCAGGCCAAAAGCCAATTTTTAGCCAACATAAGCCACGAACTGCGAACGCCTCTTAATGGCATTTTGGGGTTTACCCAAATTCTCAAACGCGACAGCCATCTATCAAGCCAGCAAGGGGAGGCTATTGACATTATCCATACCAGCGGCGAACACCTGCTAACAATGATAAATGATATTCTGGATATTTCTAAAATTGAGGCTGGCAAATTGGACCTTGAGCCCGACGAGTTTCATTTGGCCGGGTTTATTAAAGCTATTATGGAAATGCTGCGAGTTCGAGCCGAACAAAAATGGCTAGAGCTTAAGGTTGAAACGTCCCCCTATCTACCTCAGGGCATTGTTGCCGATGAAAAACGGCTGCGCCAGATTCTAATTAACCTCCTTAGCAACGCGATAAAATTTACCACAACCGGGCAAGTAATCTTAAAAGTCGATACTCACCAACCCCAGCGGACCTCCAGCCCCACTATTAGTCTTTACTTTGAAGTTCGGGACACGGGCGTTGGTATTCCGACTGACAAGTTGGAAGAAATTTTTGCCCCCTTCCACCAGGTCAAAGACAGGCGAATTCACTCCGAAGGCACGGGGCTAGGGTTAGCCATCTCCCGGCGGTTGGTTCGGATGATGGGCAGCGAATTATACGTTGAAAGTGTTATTGACCAAGGAACCAAATTTTGGTTTGAAGTGATCGTTCCAACGACTGATACAGTCAACGCACCTAACTTCATAAAAAATCAAAAGATTATTGGTTATAAAGCAGTTGAAGCCCAAACAGCGTCTCCCATTAAAATTCTCATCGTAGACGATAAGGCCGAAAATCGTCTAATCCTTAAAGAATTGTTGGCCCCACTGGGGTTTGCCATTGCCGAAGCCAGTAATGGACAGGAAGCCCTCCAGCAAGCGGAAAGGCTGCAACCTGCCCTCATTGTTATGGATCTGCTCATGCCGCTAATGGACGGCTTCGAGGCGACCCGCCGTATCAAAAAAAATACCCTAACGAAAGACATCGTCATCGTGGCCGCTTCAGCCGGCGCGTTTCAAAGAAGCCAACAGCGCAGTCGGGCGGCCGGCTGTCAGGATTACCTTAGCAAGCCCATTCAAGTTACTGAACTATTTGAAAAGATACAAAAACATCTGGCTTTGACATGGGTTTATGCTAAGGCTGATGCCTCGTCTTGCCTCGAAACCGCTGAACCTGAGACTCCCCTGGCTATACCTGCCCCGGCAGAATTGGAAGCGCTGCGCGACTTAGCCCTAATCGGTGATATTGAAGGCATTCAAGACCAGATTGAAGAATTGATCAAAACCAAACCTCATTTCGGATCATTTGGCTCACAAATTATTGATCTCGTCAACAATTTTGCTTTAGATGAAATTAAACAGTTGATTAATCAGTACTTATAAGGAACCACCGTGACGACAACTATGCTTTCAGAACTCAACATATTGATCGTTGACGACAACCCCACCAATCTCAAAGTTCTATTTAGCTATCTGAAACAGTTTGGCTTCCGCACCTTTGTGGCCAAAAGTGGGATGGATGCCATTGAGCAAGTCCACCGGCTGCCGCCCGATCTCATATTACTCGACATAATGATGCCTGGGATCGACGGCTTTGAAACCTGCCGGCGTTTAAAAGCCGATATAAAAACCAAAGATATCCCCATTATTTTTATGACGGCCCTAAGCGACACCAAGAATAAAGTTAAGGGATTTGAGATGGGAGCGGTTGACTATATCACTAAACCATTTCATCAGGAAGAAGTTCTGGCCCGGGTTAACACTCATTTGACCATCCAACGCCAAAAACAAGAACTCCATGCCCTCAATGCCACCAAAGATAAATTTTTCTCAATTATTGCCCATGATCTGAAAGGCGCATTCTCAGGGTTAATTGGTTTATCAGATTTATTGGTTACGGCTGTTGATGAATTTGATCCGGATCAAATTTCGCGTATCGGGCACAGTGTGTATGGGTCGGTTACAAATACCTACAAACTCTTAGAAAATCTGCTGGATTGGGCCAGACTACAAAAAGGCTCTATGGGATTTCAGCCGAAACAGATCGATCTGTATGATGCCATCAAAACGGCCATCGACCTGCTGGCTAACTCGGCTCAGTATAAAGGCATCACGATGACTAACCATATTGAACAAGGTCAGTTTCTCATTTACGGCGATGCTAATATGATTAACACTGTGACGCGCAATCTTACGGCCAATGCCTTAAAATTCACCTACCAAGCCGGACGTGTTTCTTTTTCAGCCCAATGGCGAGATAATTTTATCGAAACCGCCGTCACCGATACAGGTATTGGCATCGAGCCTGAAACTCGAGCCAAATTATTTCGGCTCGACACCAAAGTCAAGCAGATTGGTACGGCCAACGAGCGAGGCACCGGCCTGGGCTTGATTCTCTGTAAAGAATTGGTCGAGAAACATGGCGGCAAAATCTGGGTCGAAAGCGAAGTTGGCCGCGGGTCTACATTCAAATTTATCTTACCTAAATGGAATAATCAAAACTGAAATTGCTGGCAAGCGAGAAAAGCCAAAGCTGAGTCTATGGCCAAGACTCTACCAACCATCCGCCTATTCACCCATCTACCTCAATTATCCCCACACCTGCACTGTAGCAAACTCAACACTGTTCCCGGCCGGATCGCGAAAATAAATTGACTGCCCCCCCGATGGCCAGGTAATCTCCGCCTCAATGGCAATGCCATTTTCCTGCAACAGCCGGCGGCATAATTCTATCTGGTCCCTAGTGATAGCAAAAGCCACATGTCCGGGTCCGTGAGCGCCGTGAGTGGGCACGTTGCCAACTGCTTTGGCGGTTTCAATCGGGTTAAACAGCAGCAGCATACTTTCCCCGCAGCGAAAAAAAACGTGACGGTGCTTAACCCGAGAGAATGGTTCAACGTTTAATATACGCTGGTAAAATTTTTCAGCCGCAGCCAGATCATCAACATAAAGACATGTTTCTAAGATGCGATCAATTTTCATGTTTTTTTCCTTTTACCGTTTTACAAGATCATAAACCCTTTTTTGGTATATATATTATGTCAACTTTACAGTTACTACCACCTATGGTATACTGTCCGCATGACATAATGGGCAAATTGTCATAATTATTAGAGTTTATATAGAGTTTAAGGCGTTTCCAGAGTAAATAACCGGCCGCGTTTTGCCCAAAAAGGGGCGCATTACATCACCTGTTAAACGCCCCCCTCTAAAACGTGATAAACTCTAATGACCAAACTGCAACGGGCACTCTAATGACAGAATTGGTGGCAGCTCTGCAAGCTAAGTCGGCGGCAATACGCTGGCAGGCGATTGAACACCTTAATCGTGCCGAACATCTATGGCTAACCGATGAAACACTCTCGCTGCTGATCAATGCGTTGGCTGATCAGCATCCGTTTGTCCGCTGGCAAGCCGGACTAGCCTTGATGCGTCATACAGAAGGCGCCCAGACATTAACCGACCTACTAAACAACAGCTCAGCCAAAAATTCAGCCCAGGGTAAACGCGGTTACAGCGCCGCCATTGATGCACTTGGCTCCAGTCAACAGCCTAATACCTACCCATCTGTGCTAGAAATGCTCGGCGCCGATGATGCCCTGCTGCGCCAGAGCGCCGCCGAGGCCCTGGCTCATCTAAAAACGCCGGCCGCCGTTCCGGCGCTCATCACAGCTTTGAGTGACGCCGATCCCTGGGTTCGTCGCGCAGCAGCTTACGCACTGGGTCACATTGGCGATCCCCAAGCCATACCGGCGTTGACAACTGGCCTAAAAGACCAACATGTTATTGTCCGCCGTAGCGCGGCCTACGCCTTGGGTGCGCTGCGAGCGGCGTCAGCTTTGCCCCAGCTAAAAATTTCCCTCACCGACCAAGACCCGGTAACCCGACGTAACGCGGTTTGGGCCATAGGCCGGTTAGGGTTGCCCGAAACAATTCCGGCCTTAACCCAACTATTAAATGATCCAAACACCAGTCAAGAAATCAAAGCTACAGCCGGTCAGGCTATCGAAACGATTACTAAACCGCACTGGCTTCAAGTGATGTTAGGCATTAAAAATCGCTTGCACCGGTAAATTTTTCCCAGAGCTATCCTACAACAATGTGTGGTATTATGGAAACAGACCCATTTATCAATAAAGTTGCTGACAAAATTTTCAATTTAGGGCTGACCGCGCCGGCAATTTTATTCCTTGAGGGCTACAAACCATTGGCATTTTTGGGCAGCCAACTGCTGTTGGTTACCCAACCTGTTCTCAATATTTTCGTATCCGACCGTCTGACCCGAAATACTATCTCGCTTCTTGAGCATCCGGAACAACTCGAAACCCTTATTACTCAGCTTGAAACAAAGGCGGCTCAGCTACCCAACCTGACCGAGGAGACCTAACACCCAATGGCATCACCTGTGTTGCTAGCATTTTTATTCTTACTACTATTTTTGGGCTTAATGCTTTTCTTCTCCGCCAGAGTAAATAGCGGACAAAAGCCCAGCCTGCGCCGTATTCAAGCCTATGAGGCGATCAAAGATTTTGCCGGTCGAGCCGTCGAGGCAGGCCGCGCGCTGCATCTCTCCTTGGGCACAGGGTCGATGGCTGATATTACCACCGCCGACAGCTTAGCCGGGTTATATACGCTCGATTATTTGGCGGATCAATCAGCCGTAACCGGAATTCACCCCATCGTTTCTATGGCCGATCCAACGGTGATGTTGATGGCTCAAAACACCGTACGCTCCGCTTACAGCAACGACAAGGCCAAAGCAGCCGAAGCCTACCGCGATATTCGCTGGATTGCGCCGCAGCCGGCCGCCTATGCGGCCGGCGTAATGAACTTATTGAGTACGGATGATGTCGAAACAAACATTATGATCGGCAAATTTGGCGACGAGTACCTACTAATGGGTGAAACTGCCGCCCGGCAAGGCACAGCCCACGTCGGCGGCGCCAGCGATCCCAACACCTTGCCCTTCATTTATGCTACCGCTCAAGAAACGCTGCTAGGCGAGGAAATTTATGCGGGCGGCGCTTACTTGCAAAAACGTCCGGTCCATATTGCCAGCCTGTTGGCTCAAGACACCATGCGCTGGATCGTCGGTATTGTCATTTTGGCCGGGGTGGTCGCCACCTCATTGGGAATTATAAACGGATGAATTTCAAACTTGGACGTATTCTGCCTACTACCGTGGCTCTGGTTGTCGGTATGTTTATCCTGGCCGGCGCCTTTGTCGCCGAGTGGCCGGGCGAAATATTCGGTGTGAGTGGCCTCATCAATCAAGTGAGCCTCCTATTTATAAGTTGGGTCACTATTGTCGCCGCGTTTGCTCTATTTTTAGGATTTGCCAATGTAATCTCCGTTCACTGGGGCCGCATTCAAACCCAAAAGCCGGGGGCGCTGTATAGTATCGTTCTACTGATAGCCTTAGCCGCCACCTTAGCCATTGGCTTTTTTAGCGGTGGCCCAAATTCTGACTCAACTCAATTTATCTTTAATTTTATTCTGCAACCCCTCGAATCCACCTTCTTTGCCCTTCTAGCCATTTTTATCGCTACGGCGTCGTTCCGGGCCTTCAGAGTGCGTAACCTGGAAACCCTGATTTTCGTTTTATTCGCGGTGATTGTTTTACTGGGCCAGGTTCCCCTGGGCATTTACCTGTGGGCGGAACTCCCGGTCATTAAAGATTGGATTCTTAATGTTCCGGCCCTGGCTGGTGTGCGTGGTATTTTATTGGGCGTTGCGCTGGGTACTATCGCCACCGGTTTACGAGTGTTAATCGGGGCGGACCGACCCTACACGGATCAAAAATGAGCACAGAAAAGAAAGACAATACGCCTCAGCGTAAATCGATTAAAAAATTAAGCAAACTCGGCAGCCGTAAACCGGCCGATGCCCCCAAACGCGTCATTGAACAAGTCCCTGACTGGCTGCTGCATCTTTTGAGCAAACACGGTGAAGCTCCAGGACCGCTCATCGGCCTTGAAGATCCTTCTTTTGCCCACGAGAGATCTCAACCTGATCAATTATTAGATGAAGAAGCAGCCCAAATCTCGGCCTTATTAGAGCAAATGGAAGAAGAAGGGCTACCTCAAGACATCGACCAACGCGCCGCTACTTCGGTTGAATGGGGCCGGTATGATGAAGACGAACACGAACTGCCGCCTGGCCCCATCGACGACTTGCTCGAGAGTCTAGGCCGTGATGAAGACGATTTTTTTCAAGAAACCTCAGATCAAGATGATGACTGGCTAACCAGTTCCTCAAGCTTAACTTCAGAAACCGGCCAGGAAGAACCTTACTTAGCCCAAACGACAGCCGATCAACCGGACTGGCTTAATGACCTCATTCCGGACGATGAGCCACAATCAACCCTACAAACTACGTTTTCTGACTCTGAAGACAATGTCCCAGATTGGCTCAACGATGCCCTGGAGACGCCCGCCACATTTGACGCGGAAGACGCGGGCGTGGCCGGTGAATTCCCCCCTGACTCCAATACCGATTATGAAGTGCCGGATTGGCTCACCGACGCGCTCGATCAATCAGACGAAACACCGGCTGCCCCAACAGCCACTACGGCTGCCGGCGAAATCGAAGTTCCTGATTGGTTGACCAATGCCCTCGACGAACCATCCGCTGCTACAGAACCACGCCCCGACGCCGGCGATACCAATGACGATATACCCGATTGGTTAAGTCAATCAACCGGCCAATCCATCACGGCCGAAGCCAGTAAGTTGCCAGCACCCGAACCGCCGGCGGATGACATTCCCGATTGGCTCGAGGCAGACGAGCCACCGGCTACTCCCGACTCTGCCGGAGAACTGTTGGCGGATGAATCAGACGCAGCCGACTGGATGGTAGGTCTAAGCGCTGAGCCGGAGGCCGAGTCCGAAATCCCTGATTGGTTAACCGACAGCAATGCTTTATCGACCCCATCCTCTCCTGAACCAAAAAGAGCAGACACTGACGACGTACCGGATTGGCTCGCCGCTGACCTTGAACCGGAAAGCGGGGCCGACTCGGCGGCAACCCAAGCCGCCGCCTTTGACTGGCTGTCGGACCTGCGTGACTCGGTTAGCGACGATGACAGCCCGGAGTCAGACGCATTTTTATCCGATACCGACGCAGAGGAGTGGATGGCTACCGAACCGGACGATGATTCGCCGGATTTATCCATCGCCAACCGCCTCGACTGGCTGGCCGAAATGGACCAGCCGGCCTCAACTGAACCTCCGGCGGAGCCTTCCGACGCCAATTGGCTCAGAGATTTGGAGTCGTCCGGAGTTGAAGATGAGGTCGACAGCGAACCTTCGCTTGAGGCGGCGGCGTTGGACGATACCGACTGGCTGCAAGATTTACAACCGCCACCCGATAGCGAGGTTGAGGCCGAGTCTTCGTCTGAGCGGATGATCCCTCCTGGCACCGGCTGGCTCAGAGATTTAGAACCGCCGCCCGATAGCGAAGCAGAGGCTGAAGCCGACCCTTCCGCTGAACGGATGGCCCCCCCAGGCACCGGCTGGCTCAAAGATTTAGAGCCGCCGCCCGGCAGCGACGCTGAGGCTGAAGCCGACACGTCGGCCGAGCAAACGAGTCCCCCCGGCACCGGCTGGCTCAGAGATTTGGAGCCGCCGCCCGGCAGCGACGCCCAAGCGCCACAATCGACCGGCGAAACAGCATTCGAGACCGACGATGATGATGACTGGTTAGCCACGATTTCAGAGGCTTCGGCCTCGGAGCCGGCGCCATCATGGGAAGAAGAAGAGGTTGAAGTTGAAGTTGATCAGCCATCTGACACCATCGAGCCTGAAGCGCTGATAGCGCAAGCTTCGGCCTCAGATATGGATGCTCTCAGTTTTCTCTTTAGTGATGAAACAGACGAAACCACGGCTGAATTGGCAACAGCCTCCGACCAGGGCGCCGAAGATGACATTCCAGCCTGGCTGCGCGCTACTTCGACAGAAGTCGATCTCGACTCTGAAACGGAAATGCCAGCAGATTGGGCAGATGACTCGCCTGAAGACCTGGACGAGGATGAAGAAACTGATACGCCTGACTGGCTGTCCGATTTACGACCCCCCGCCTACCCTGCTGTGGAAGTTGATGACGATGACCTGCCCGACTGGCTAAAAGAGTCCCCGGACGACCAATCAGATACGCCTGATGATGAACCGGTGGAAACCCTCATTCCCGACTGGCTTCAGGAACACTCCGACGAATCGGACGAACACGCGCTTTATTCCGACCAAGAAGCTGAGCCTGAGCCGCCCCTGACTGTGGCTGACCCCTTCCGCGTTCCCGATTGGTTGGGTGGTAATCCCGACGAAGTGCCCGATTGGCTCAGCGACGATATTTCAGAAGCACCGGATTGGCTCACTGAGTCCGCCGCCCCCGAGCCCGCCAGCCCGTCGACCGGCGCGGCTGAAGCCGACCTGCAAACTCCTGACTGGCTGATGGATTTACCGGAAACGCCTTCTACCGAAACGACCAAAGCCGCCACCTTAGATGATCAAGATCTCCCTTCTTGGCTGGCTGATTTGCCCGAAGAAGACCATTCAGAGCCTGAAGAAAATTTCCCCGCTATAACCGATTGGCTGTCGGACCCACCCGCCATTGAATCGATATCAGCCGAAATGATCGAGACCTCCCCGGAGACGGTTGAGTCACTCGATAAAGATGACGATTTCTTTAGAACGTTTGACGCAGACGAACCTGAGTTTGAAGCGGGAACTGACGATCAAGAGCTACCGGCCTGGTTAACCGACTCACAACCGGATGATGACGATTTCGCGCCGGCAGAAGCGATCGCAGCCCGTTCACCTGTCGAAGACGACCCGGTTGTTGAAACGCCACCAACCACCGTTGAGCCGCCGGCCGAAGACTGGCTGACCGGCCTGCGACAGGTCGCCGAATACGCCACAGACGAAGAGGCCGGCTCTCCTGACGAGGATCTGGAAACGGCCGACTGGGATACGGCCCCTGCAGAGATCGCTAGTGCCGCCGCCATAGAGACCGAAATAGACCCCGACATGCCCGACTGGCTGACCAGACTGCGAGGGACATCCACCTCCCCCCAGCCTATCGCCGAGTCCGACGATGAAGTCGAAGACGAAGACCTACCCGATTGGCTGGCGGACCAACCCGTCGCCGATCCCCTTGAACCAGTTATTGAACCGTCTGATGAAGACGTAGACCTACCCGACTGGCTGGCTGATCAACCTGACACCGATGCTCCTGAACCAACCATCGAGCCCTCCGACGAAGACGAAGATCTACCCGACTGGCTGGCTGATCAACCTGACACTGATGACCCTGAGTTAACGGTCACCCCCTCCGATGAAGATGAAGATTTACCCGACTGGCTCTCTGACTTGCCCACCGCCGCCGAAATCGAAGCGC
>JAGRCC010000945.1 GCA_020433785.1 Anaerolineae bacterium | reverse complement strand
GATTAGCCACAAAAACCACCAGCATGGTGAAGAAGGCCAGATTGATCTGGATAACGGCAATGACGTAGGGCATCATCTGCCGCATCGAGCCCCATTTTTGGAACAGCGCCAGCGCCCCAAACATCGACATTAACCACGACCAAAATAGCAGCGACCCATTTTGTGATCCCCATAGAGCGGTGATCCGGAAAAAGAGCGGCGCGGCCAGATTGCTGGTTTCGTACACGTATTTGGTCTGGTAATGGCCGGTCAACAGCAACGTTTCAAGAATAACCACGGCCAGCGTTAGCAGCGCGGCCACACCAAAGGCGGCGTTCCGAGCGCTGGTGACCAGCTCCGGCAGGCGTCGTTTGGCCCCAACTAAGGCCACCACTGTGGCGTACAGAGCCAGCACCATCGCCAGCGTTACAGCAACATATCCGACATGCGGCATAGAATTTCACTCCGGGTTTAATGCGTGGAGATCGATAATTAGTAATTGGTGAATTGCTTGACAGTCTCTTTTGTCTCACCAATTATCAATTATCAATTATTAATTATCAATTATCTACCTGACCGCCTCGACTTGAACTTGCTCGACCCCATTCTCTTCATACCGGCTGGGACATTTGAGCAGCAGCGATTGGGCGGTGAAGGTTTGGCCGTCATACTTACCCTCTAAAATGGCTTCGGCTCCCTCCCGCATTTGGTCGGGTTTGGGGCCGTTGAAAACGACATTCATGCGTTCGCCGGTGTCGCTGGTCACATCGAAGGCGAGAATCAGATCACGGTTGTTGAAGTCGATGGTGTTGGCGTCAACGTGGCCGGCCACCCGCACGGTGCGATCTTGCATCGCTTCGCCTTTGGCGTACAGCTCATCGACCGTCAAAAAGTAGGCGGATGAACTTTGAATACCGGTGTAAATCAGGTAAACCACAGCCAGGGCGATCATCACACCGCCGATGATAAACTTGATCTTTTTGTTAGCCGCGCGTCCGCTAACCTGAACGGTCGGAATTGAGGTTGATTGGGCCATCTTCTTTAATCCTTACTTCCTTATAAGTGTCTATTGGTGAAGATTTGCACAGACGGTATTGTATCATAGGCACAGCATGATACCAAAATAATCGGCAGCACTCACCGGCCACCGTCTTCAAGTTCAAAGCTAGGAGATCGAATTGTCCATTACCTAATTTCTGGTTAGTCGAGGGTAGTGCCGTGTATCTTAATTATAGTAAGACACACGGCACTTGAAAAATTCACCGTTTCTCGTCGGGGTCCAGTAAGACAATTATACCAAACACCCCGACGTTTGAAAACAACATAGGAGCCAGGAGGGGAGCTCCTCGGAGGAACCGTTCTTCAACGATTGTGCCTCCAGCGATTAGATTCGAGCCGTAATGGAGCCAGGCCCCGACTACCCCAATAGCGATGAGCAGCAGCATGGCTACCAGGTACGTTAGTAAATCACCTCGCGAGGGTTCGTCGATAGCGCCGAGCATTACCGCTGCGACCGTGCCAAAGATGCCAATGGCGATTGGTGGCCAGATCCAGGGGTTGCTCAAATTAAAGCGGGAATGGTCTAACACACTGCTAATCAACGTTGCCAGCGCCGCCATACCAACCATGTAAAAGTAGGCTTGGGTTTTGGGATAAGGCAGTTGTAGGCGCCAGCCGCCCGGCATGCGCAGCGTGCCACTATTAGTTGGCTCTTCCGGCCAGGCGGCGCTGATGCCCAACACCCCGACCACGGCAAACATGATCGGGCCGAAAATGGGCGGCGCCCAGACCAGCAGGTCGAGCGTGATGCGCTGCCCTTCGGGAGCGAACGGCTGGATACCTCGAATGAGATGTAGAAACGCGCCCAGCAGGCCCACGACAATGCTGCCTAACAATGTCACGGTAGCGAGCACCGAGGCCAGCGGTCGATTCCTCAGGGCGATGGCCCCGGCTATCAGCAGCAGCACCGCCGCGATAGGGCTAAAGATGATCGGAATCCACTCATTCGGGACGATGGTCAGGTTTGCCCCGTGAACCAGAAAGGTGTCGAGCGCCAGGAAGAGAAAATTGGTGGCGATATACAGCAGCATCATCTGGTCGCGCGAGAGCGGTAGTCGCCGGATAGTTTGCCGGGTTGCGGGTAGAGCTTCGGCCAACAGCGCCATGCTACTCTCCGGCCTCAGACTCGGCGCCGCTTAACTTTTCTTCAACCTCAACCTTAAGTGTGGCCAGCTCCTTCAAAATTTCGTAAGCGCCGTGCCACTGAACGTAGTCGGGACCTTGCATCCACGCGCCAAATTTGGCGGTACGCCCCCAGTGGTGCCACAGGTCGAAATGGGTAAAGTCAATCGGCTCATCGAACGGCTCGGCGGTCAACAAATCTTGATCCTGAACCGGTTTGATGATTTCGTTACTCTCTTTAACCCAGTCGTTGACGGCTTCCACCAGCTTATCGCCATCTTCATACAGATTTTCGATAAACTCTTGATTGTGACACTCGCGGCAAACGTTTTGCATGCGCACTTTGTTGTCTTGCCAGCTGGGCCGCCGTTCGCTGATGGGGGCGAACAGATACCACGTCAGCCGGTCGCCGACGTCGTGGGTGGTGCCGCTGGCCCCAAAGCCGCTCATGTGGCAGGTGGCGCAGGTAGGCGCCGGAAAATCTTCCACGGTCAGCGTGCCGGGTTCGGCTTCCCAATGCCAGTTATCCCCGCCGGTGGCATACGAGATGCCGTGCGGCGATTCCTGATAGATTTCCCATTGGGGATGGTCAGGGCCAATGTGGCAGGCGTTGCAGGTTTCCGGCTTGCGGACCTGCTCTAAACTAAACTCGTGACGCAAGTGACACTGTTGACATTCCCCCACCGACCCGTCCTCGGCCGGCTTGCCGATGTTGTGACAGCCCTCGCAAGCAAAGCGAGTTACGGCCGGCCCTTCTATCGCAAAGAGGGCATTGCGCATTTTGTCCGGGCTAAAACTGCCTTCGGGAATAGCTTCATACTGGGCCAGATGCGCTTCGCTGAGGTCTTTCGACCCCCACATGGCGACGTAAGCCGGCAGGGCGTGCCGACTTTGGTTGAACTGAGCCACCTCGGCGGCGTGACACGTTTCGCACATGGCCGCCGTCGGTGAGTTCAGCACGTGGGTGCCCTGATGCTCGATTGCGCCGGGGTAATCGGCCTCAACTTCATGGCAATCCTGGCAGGTGACCTCAGCCGCGGCCATGGTGCTGTGACCGTACTGCTCAACAATGCCGGGGGTGGTGTTAGTGTGGCACTTGACGCACTCGTTGTCGCTGGCGGCCAGCACGTTGACTCGCTCCGCTTCAGCGGTGGGGGGGGCGGCATTCTGACCGATGAGGGCGGTAGCAAAGGCAAAGCCCAGCACCACAATAACGGCGACCAATCCGATAATCAGAACGCGCGTGGACCGAAATACGTTATTCGATTCCGTAGAATTTTGTGACATCGAGTTCTCTCCCTGTGTGTAACTGATGACGATGAAAATGTAGATGGCTTCCTATAGTGGATTATAACAAGGCTGCGCGGAGTTGTCTTTGCGCCAGCGCAAATAGCGCGATTAAATTAGGGAGGATGTATCAGGCGTTTTAGCCACGGTGGTCAGTTTAGACAGATCGCGAATAAGCACTTTTTCGCGTCCGTTTTTGAGCAATCCGTGCCGCTCCCATTGGCTGAGAATGCGGCTAACGGTGTAGAGGGATGTTCCGGTCATCTCGGCCAAATCGCTTCGAGATAAGGTCAGGTCGATCAGCATGCCTTCGCCATTGGAGCGGCCGGCTTGATCGGCCAGCCGCAGGAGCGTACGGGCGATCCGCTGCTCGGCGCTCTCGGTGGCCAGTTCTCGAAAACGGGCCTGGAGTTGATGAAATCGTCGGACGGCAACCTGCAAGGCGTTTTCGCGCAAGGTGGGGTAGGCTTCTACAGAGGAAGTTATGGCGGGCTGATCCCAGGCCAGTGCTTGGCACCGAGTGACGGCTTCGGCAGTCAGTGGATAAGGGGTACCCACAATAGCGCTCACCGCCCCAAAATCTTCACAGGGGGCCACAATCCGTATCAGAACTTGGCGGCCCTCCGGCCCCAACAGGGTCATCTTGATCTGGCCCTCGATCAGCACGTACATGGTTTCGCCCGGCTCATCTTGGTGAAAGAAAAATTGGCCTGGCTCCACCTGGGCCAAATGCGCAGATGCATACATCAGTCGCAGTGCATCGAATGGTAGGCCCTGAAAGAGCTTTACTTTTTGTAGATTCCGGAATTCGTTTGACATGGAAATAGAGTCGGCGAAAATCTGACAGGTTATATTGTAATTGAGAGAGGGGTATTTTGAAAATAGGCGCGAAGCGCTATGTCTCGGATTTTAAGCGGCGCAGCACGGCGGCTACGACCTCATCGGCGGTGGTTTCGATGGGCTTGTTGGTCACATCCACCGTGGCAAAACCACCCCGCCGATAAATATTGCGGGCATACTCTAACTCCTCATACAGCTTGAGCGGCTCAACGTATTGAGAGCGGCCTTGGACTCCCAGCTGGCGCTGCCGGTGCTGCCGGTGGTGCAGCAGTTGATCAGGATCAATCGTCAGCCCCACCACCCGGCGGCGATCAAGGTCGAAAAGCGCTTGACGCGGCGGCACGTTTAGCACAATCGGCACGTTAACCACTTTCCAGGTTAACATCGCCAAATAGACACTAAGCGGCGTTTTGTACACTCGCGACACGCCCAATAACACGATATCGGCCTGTCCCCACTCCTCAGCTTTGACGCCGTCATCGTGGCCCAATGTAAACTCAACGGCCTCATTTCGTTTGAATTCGGTCTCGTGTAGGGTGTGATACAAGCCGGGCAGCCCTGCCGGTTCTTGTCCGAGCAGTCCGCTTAAGTAATCCATCAGGGGCCCGGCCAGATCAATGGCCATGATCCCGTGCGCTTGAGCCATGCTAACCAGCGCCTGCCGCATCGTCGAACTGACCATCGTGTGGACAATAATAGCGTTGGATGTAACCGCCTCCATTATGAGCGGTTCCAACTGGTTCACCTCCCGGACATAGAAAAAGGTTTTGATTGGAACATCAGCCCCTTGGAACTGGGCTAAGATAGTATGAACAAGTTGTTCGCCGACACTCTGCAAGCTGCCGGTGACTACAAAAATGGGTGGATAAGGCGCCTCCGGTTGCATAGCGATTTTATCCTTTCGAGGCTACTAGGCGGCTTCGCTGTTTAAGCGACGGTTGACCAGTTCAACCACTTCATCGGCGCTGGTCTCGATTGGCTTGTTGGTGACGTCGATTAGCTTGATGCCCTCCCGCTTGAGCATCTGCGCCACCTCCTCGATTTCTTCATATAAACTGACCGGATCAACATAGTTGGACAAGTTAACTCCTCTTAACCGTCGTTCGCGATGCTTGCGATGATGCCGGAGCTGGCTGGGGTCGATGGTTAGTCCCACCATCCGCCGCCGGTCCAGTTGGAAAAATTCCGAACGGGGCCGTACATTTTTTACCAGAGGCACGTTGGCCACTTTCCAGCCCAGCATCGATAGGTAAAGGCTGATAGGCGTTTTGCCCACCCGCGAGACGCCGGCCAAGACGATTTCTGCCTCAGACCAACCTTGCGCATTTTTGCCGTCATCGTGGTCAAGGGTAAACTCAATGGCTTCGATGCGTTTGAAGTAAGTGGCGTGCAACTGCCGGTAAAGACCCGGTTTACCCATTGGTTTTTGGTCCAACAGAATTGATAAATGATCGAGCAACGAGCTTACAATATCGATCACTACCACCTGCTGTTCCTCAGCCAGTTTCATCAAATCTTGAGTTAACTTTTTATTAACCATAGTATTTACAATGATGCTGCTGGTTTGACTAGCTTTAGCAACAATGGGTTCGATCTGTTCCGGGTGATGGATGCGGGGGCAAATTTTAACCAGGGCACTGTCGCTCTGAAATTGAGCCAGCACTTTATGAACCAACTGCTCTCCCGACGCGCCTAGACTGCCTGATAGGACGAAAATCGTTGGGGGAGCCGTGGGACCGGTATCAACGTCGTTTGTCATCACAACCTCACAGCGTTTTGACACTTACGTCTGCTTAGCGACGTCTTCCCCTAGCTCCTCCTCCAATAGGCCCATCTTGCGGAACAACGCCAGCGACTCTAGCGCCGACTCTTCATCCAGCTTGCTGATGGCAAAACCGACGTGGATAATGGTGTAGTCGCCCACCTCCACCTCCGGCACATAAGCCAGACAAGCCTCTTTGACGATCCCGCCAAAGTCCACTTTGCCCATCCGCATTCCGCCGGCATCATAAATTTCCATTACTTTACCCGGTACACCTAAACACATGGTTTTACTCCTCAGTAAATAGACGCTGTAGGACAAACTTAAGTTTGTCCTACAGCGGTTTCATTGCTGGTTCGTCTCAAATGAGACTATCAGACTCATTTATAAAATAGTTGGATGGTTGTATAGCTTCCAGCCATCCAACTAACCCCCTACCCCTGCGGCACAACATTTTTGGCCTTGACTCCCTTTCTCTTGCCTTTCCGCGACATCTCATACCGTTTTTGCCACTCTTCAGGATTAGAACGCATATTGTGCACCATGACCGGGATACAGTTTAATATCTCAAGTTCCGGGTGAGGCTCCCACCCCAGCCGGCGATGGGTTCGCGTGGCGTCAATATTGAGCTTTAGATCAATGTACTCCCCCATCCACGACCGTTCAAATGGCATAGTTCCCGTTAGCCGGCCTAGTTGTTCGCGCATCACGATACCTAACCGGGCCAGGGGTTTAGGAACGTAAATGGGTGAGCGGGCTTCATTGTAATAGCTACCCGTAGCCGCCTGAAAAAGCTGTAGGTGAGTGATACAGCCGTTCGGCGAAGCCTGCAATACCTCCAATGGTTCCAACTCGTCCGCTTTCTCCACTACCTGTAGATAGAAGGTCAGCAGGTCGCGCACGTGCAGATAAGGGATGGCCCACTGGCCGCGACCGCCCAAAATTCGCGCATTCCAACTGCCCGAAAACCAGGTGGCCAAGAAATTGTGCATCGGTTCGTACTCGCACCAGTTGCTAAAGATCGCCGCCAGCCGCAGAATGCAGGAAGGGATCTGATCTTTAAAGTTGGCCAGCATCTCCTCCCCTTTTCGTTTCGAGCGCGAGTAAGGCGGCGGCGCTGTCGGTGGCGTATCCTCGGTGATGGCCTCGCCCGGTGGCGGAAAGGGACACGCCGCCACCGAACTGGTGAAGATAAATTTTTTCAGCCGCAACGGCGCCGATAACTCCAGTACGTTGCGTGTGCCCAGCTCATTGGTGCGGGTATACTCCGGGTGCTCTTCGCCGGTAAAATCATAATAGCCGGCCAGATGCAGCACCAGTTCGGCCCCGCCCATTTCTCTGATATGATAGAAAACCTCGCGCAGCGGGTCGAAGTGACCGATATCGACCTGGAACCAGTGGATATCCGGCCCTTCCAGCCCGCCCACCTCTTGCGGCGACCGGCGGCCCAGCGCGAAGATGGTGTACTGGTTCGACAGATAGCGCATCAGCCGCCCGCCTAAAAATCCGGTTGCCCCGGTAATAATCATGCCTGGTTTAGTCATAGTTGTCCTTGTTTGGCGATTAAATAAGCCCATTGATAAGGAATGGGGTAGGGAGTAGGGAGTAAGAAGTAAGTTTTTTCTCTCTATAAATAAGTCGTTGCACGCTGCGGCATGGCCCGATCCTGATTGTCATGGCCCGTTGCAGAATCCTGCAAGCCTCGATCACGATGTTGATCGCCACTTGCGCCGCACAACATGCCTTGATCATGCTGTTGAGCAAGAACCGTGATCACCAGCTACGGCGTTAATAACCAGATAGTTTGTAGAAACCGCCTACTCTGTTCCCAATCTCCAGTCTCCTAATCCCCTAATCTCCTCTCTCCTGCAACTGCTTAAAGATATCAAAATTCATCTGGTCGTGTATGCCTTCAAAAAAAAGGGGGGTGGGTGAAAAGGTCGTAAAAATCGAGACATCGGTTTGGCCGGACGCGGCCTCATCGAGCAGGAAGCTGTGATAGCCGCCCTGCCCGATGCCCCACACAATATCATAGATGATGCAGCGCGGCTTGATGGCCGTTTTGAGCCGCATCATGACAATCGGTACCAGGCCGTACCAGCGATAGGCAAACCGCACAGTTCCGTTTCTGTCCGTGGTAGGGCAGGCAAAAAACGACGAGCGCGGCCAGAGCTGCCAATTCATCAGCAAATCGAACAGACGATCCGCCGGCAGCGGCGAGGTCCACGTGTGCAGATTTTCCACCGTACACCGGTTCAAATGGCAGTTGGCCCAGGTTAATCGGGCCCGCGCGCCGGCCAAGCCTGTTTCAGAGACCACACGGGTTGGCGGCGGCGGGCTGAGCGAACCGACGACAAACCGTTTAAAGTCATAGAACGGCCCGACGAGATAATTGGCCCAAGCCGTGGGCTGAGGCGCGCCGGCGCGAACTAACGCTTGTGGATGATTAAGCCCCATTGTTTCAATTCCCGGCCAATCTGGTTAATCAACCCTTCCACCTGAGCCGCCACCGGCGGCGACATATCCAGGCTGGGTTCTAAAACACCTGGTTGGACCCCGAGCAACACCACCTGCTCCGGGTAGAGATCGCGCAGCTTAGCGGCAAAGAGCATATCCGGGATGCCCATCTGGTGCGGCGACATCTTCAGCGACAGCCGGGCCGGAACATCGTCCCCTTCCAGCCGTAACGTCTGGCCCGGTTCGCCCGCCATCTCCACGGCATCGATGATAACCAGGTTGCGGGCTTCGGTCAGATAGTACAGCAAATCCATACCCAACGTTCCGCCATCGACCACGTTCACCTCCGGCGGCAAGATATACTCCTTTTTCAACCGCTGGACCACTCGCACCCCAACGCCCTCATCGGCCATCAAGATGTTGCCTACCCCCAGCACCACCGTTTTGGTTCTGAGATCGATCTTTTCTTTGAGACCTGTCATCGTGTTTAGCGCTCCCCATTTTCAAATTTGCCTGCATCGCTATTTAACTGTTTTATAGGCTAAGGCTGAGAAACGTTAACTTCAGCGTTAGCGTTCCTCCTCTGAAAATAGATGCTGTAGGACAAAC
>JAGRCC010000944.1 GCA_020433785.1 Anaerolineae bacterium | reverse complement strand
GCGAAACCGCAGAAGTGGGCGAAAATGTCACCCTGTACCACGGCGTCACACTCGGCGGCACCAGTGGAGAGAAAGTTAAGCGCCATCCTACCATCGAGGATGGCGTTGTTGTTGGGGCCGGGGCCAAAATACTCGGTCCGATTGTCGTCGGCCGTAACAGTCGCATTGGCGCGAACGCTGTGGTCATCAAAGAGGTGCCGCCCAACTCGGTGGTGGTCGGTATTCCCGGCAAAGTCATCAAGCGCGAAGGTGTCTCCCAAGAGGGCTACAAACCAGATCTGGAGCACGGCCAACTGCCCGACCTGCTGGAGGCGCTCATCGCTCGGGTGGAAGAGTTAGAGAAACACTGTGCTAATCAGAAGGAAAAATTCGAGGTAGAGAAGTAAAGTTACACAGCCAATAAGTTCGTCCCATCCCGAGTCGGTGAACTTTGCAGCAATTCTCATCTTAAAGGTGGCGGTCACTTGTGCCGGGGCAAAGCCGTTGATTTCGTCGAGCAGATGGGTGTTTTTGACCCAGTGACCGTCACCTTAAGTAATTTAGTCCCCAGGCCGCTACCAGTCTGACTCACATTCCGTAGCGATCCCCTTTCAACCCGTGAGATTTGATACCCCTCCACAATTGCGGTATGATCGCCGCCTAGCCGATTAACATTTGATAAGGTGATTTTGGCGGTAACCCATTAAGCTTGCTTGTAAATCGGGTGGACGGTAGATTTAATTCGTTTGCCATACGGTTGGTAATTCAACTGACCAACAAACAAACAAACCATCCACCATACTATCCATCCATCAATCAACCCAAAAAGGAGAATAAAAATGAAAATCGGATTTATTGGCCTGGGCATTATGGGTAGCCGTATGGCCGCCAATCTATTGCAGGGCGACGTGGAACTCGTCATCCACAACCGCACCAAGGACAAAGCGACATCGCTGCTGGAGCAGGGCGCGGTCTGGGCTGAGAACCTGAGCGATATGGCGGCGGTCGATATCGTGTTTACTATGCTGGCCCACCCGGAAGCGGTCGCAGCGACAGCGCTCGGCCCGGACGGGTTTCTCGATCATCTGCCGCCGGGTAAGCTGTGGGTCGATTGCAGTACGGTCAACCCCAGCTTTGCCCGCGACATGGCGGCGGCGGCGCAGGCGCGAGGCATCCGCCATGTGGATGCCCCGGTGGCCGGCACCAAGCCGCAAGCCCAAAACGCCGAGCTAGTTTTCATCGCCGGCGGTGAGCCGAGTGATGTGGCCGAGGCCGATCCCTATTTTAAGCTGATGGGTCAAAGGGTAGCTCATGTTGGCGGTCACGGCATGGGCGTTGCGCTCAAGGTGGTTGTCAACGCCATGTTGGGCGCATCAATGGTCGTTTTTGCCGAAAGTATGGCTTTGGGGCAAGCGCTGGGGCTATCACAGGAGACCTTGCTGAACACGGTGGTGGGCAGCGCGGTGGCGGCCCCTTTTTTGGCCGGCAAGCGTCCGAAAATCGAGCAGGACGATTACGAGGCGCAGTTCCCCCTACGTTGGATGCAAAAGGATATGCACCTGGCCGCCGTCGCGGCTTATGAAGCCGGCGCGGCCATGCCGGTGGCTAACGCGACCAAGGAACTCTACCGCCTGGCCGATCAGAATGGGCTGGGCGACGAGGATTTCTGTGCGATTTACAAATTCCTGAACCGAACCGCTGATAATTAAATTTGGTGCGACCGCACAATTGCGGTATGATCGCGTCAGTACCAAATTTCTCGAAACTAGGTGACCGTCACTTATGGCCAGTGATGGTCACTTTTGGCTCAGGTCTGAACCGCTCATGTCGTCACAATCGACTAATCAACCCACGGCGCAGTGGCGTAGTCTGCTCCATGAAATCATCTTCGAGGCCGACACCCCGGCCGGCAAACTGTTCGATGTCGTTCTCATCGGGAGCATCGTCTTAAGTGTAGTTGTGGTACTGCTCGATAGTGTGGCCAGTATTCGTCTCAAGTATGGCGATATTCTCTACGCTATGGAGTGGTTTTTTACGATCCTCTTCACCATTGAGTATATCTTGCGTCTGATCAGTGTAAGCCGCCCCATCCGGTATACAATCAGCTTTTTCGGTTTGGTTGACCTGTTGGCTATCTTGCCCACCTATATCAGCCTGTTCATACCGGGCAGCCAATATTTATCAACCATCCGGGTTTTGCGGCTGCTGCGTATCTTTCGGGTCTTCAAACTGGTCGCTTATCTCAGCGAGGCTCAACTCATTACCACCGCCTTGCGAGCGAGCCGCCGCAAAATTAGCGTTTTTTTATTCGCGGTGATGACGATTGTCATCATTATCGGCTCGCTGATGTATGTGATCGAAGGGGGGGAGCATGGCTTTGTGGATATACCCACCAGCATCTACTGGGCCATTGTCACGCTGACCACCGTCGGCTATGGTGATATATCGCCGCAAACGGCCGTGGGTAAGGCTCTGGCTTCGGTGGTGATGATTATCGGCTATGCCATCATCGCCGTGCCGACAGGGATTGTCACTGTTGAATTGACGCAAGCAGCCAGGCATCAGGTGACCACCCAAGCCTGCCCCGCCTGTGGGCAAGAGGGACACGACCGCGATGCGCAGTTTTGCAAGTATTGCGGATCGCATTTGTAAAAGACGGGGTTAAAAAATAGGCTCTCTATGTGTTTCGAGGAGGAACGCCGGTCGATGT
>JAGRCC010000943.1 GCA_020433785.1 Anaerolineae bacterium | reverse complement strand
CTGCGCCCGTCGATCATCAGCGGCAGAATTGAGTGGCTGAGAATATCGATGAAGCCAGGGCAGACCACCAATCCGGCGGCATCGACCCGTTCCGCCGCCTGGCCCGGATCGATTTGACCGGCGGGCGTAACAGCGGCCACGCTATCGCCGGCCAGGGCGACATCGCCGTAGAACCAGGGATTGCCGGTTCCATCGACAACTTTGGCCCCTTGAATGAGGACGTCAAACGTTGACATAGGCTCGATCCTTAGGAGTGAAAATAAATAAGGTAGGCCGTAACCATTCCGCTGTCATGTCATTTCGTAGCCGAAGGCGGAGAAATCCCTATAACGTTCGGTTGCAAACACCCTTCTGGGGGATTTCTCGCTCCGTCGTCGCTCGAAATGACATGCCTGAGCCGTTGCTTTTAGCCAATCCTTAAAAACCATTTAAACCCGCGTAAACAATTTAGCTCCGATTTTAGGGGTGTCGGAGAAAAAGTCAATCAGCGCGATTTGAGCCGAGAAACCGTAATGAATGAAAAAAGGAACGGATAAAAATCGATCCGTTCCTGTGCTAATATGCGGTTGTTCTGGCGCTGCCTCAGGGGTTTCGCCACCTTCAGCGTTGAAATTGACCCGGCTCAAAAAGGGACTTACTCGGTACAAATTTGGCCGATGTACTCCCCTTGGCCAATCTCGCCGGCCGGCAAGGTGCCGATGGCTCTAATATAACCGGTGGCATCTTCCCAATCGCCTGTGCCGCCGACCACCGCATCGACCTCACCAAAATCGCCGGTGTCGATGGTGTTGAAGGAAATGAAATCTTTGGTCATAATATCGCCGCCGCTGGTGTGGATGATGTTTTCACCGGTGACGAACTGCACATTGGTGGGGTCCGTCTCCGGGTCGACATAGGCCAGGCCAATGAAGCTGCTGCTACCTTTGAGATCGCCCTTGTAACTGCCGCTGGCGCATAAGCCGACGAGAGAGGAACAATTTTCGGTAACCACTTCCAAAGTAAACTTACCATTCACTTTCTTACAGTTGTTGTCGGCCATCGCGGCACTGCTCAAAGCAATGAGGGCGACCACCGCGATTACGGCGACGACGGCCAGTTTGGTCCGGTTGGACATATTTAGGTTGAACATTGATTGATCTCCTATTTCTAAATTTTTGGGTAAAATAACGGGTTGTTGCCTCCCATTTCTTAGATCAAGATAAATCACATCTATTGCTTGATTGTGTTCGATTCATAACAAATCATAACAAAATGGTGACTTTTTGGGTCGAGGCGTCAACTTTATACATTTTCGGTTTTGGCGATATAATCGGGGGAAATTGTTGAGTCAATGAATGTGCAGCCAAAATCGAGAGGGGCGAGCCATGAAAACCACACAGAGAATTCTTATCGTTGACGACGAAGCCGGCATCAGACAGGTGGTCGAACTGTATTTGAAACGGGAGGGGTTTGAGATCGATTTGGCCCCCGACGGCCGGACGGCCCTGGCCGCCGTGGACCGCACGCCGCCGGATTTGATTGTCTTGGATTTGACCATGCCCGATATGGACGGGTTAGAGGTCACGCGGGCGGTACGCAAAAAGCTGGATGTGCCGATTATTATGCTCACCTCACGTGATGAAGATGTTGATAAAATCGTGGGGCTGGAGCTAGGGGCCGACGATTATATGACCAAACCGTTCAACCCGCGAGAATTAACGGCGCGGGTCAAAGCGATTTTGCGGCGAGCCGGTAAACAAGCCACGGCTGAAACCAAAGACGCGGCCATCACCGCCGGCGATTTGACCGTTGATCCGCTGTCGCGGTCGGTGACCGTGGCCGGGAAGCCGGTGGATTTAACCGCGACCGCGTTCGACCTGCTGTGGCTGTTTGTCAGCCATCCCAATCAGGTCTTTTCCCGCGAACAGCTTTTAGAGCAGGTTTGGGGCTACGATTTCTACGGCGACACCAACACGGTCACCGTCCAAATTCGCCGCCTGCGGACCCAAATCGAAGCCGACCCGAACAACCCGCACTATATTCAAACGGTGTGGGGCGTGGGGTATAAGTTTTCGACGAGGGATTAGGGGAAGGTAAATGGTAAGTGGTAAATGGTTATTGGCTATTCAAGTTCCAATGAGGATCGAGTATTAAATAAATTCCCCATTTGAGTTAGGGTAATTGGTAAATGGGTATTGGTTATTCAAGCTCTCATTACTAATTACCATTTACTAATTACCCTCTATGCCACGCTGTTGCCCAAGTCATCGTCTATTTGGCCGCCGGCAGCGTAAAGCTAAACACCGAGCCGCGACCGGGGAGGCCGTCGCTGGTGACGCCGACTTGGCCGCCGAGTTTTTCGATGATGCGCTGCACAATCGATAGGCCCAGGCCGTAGCCTGGCGATGAGGCTTGACTGAGTTTGGTAAACGGCGTGAATAGGCGGGCCTGAGCTTCCGGCGATAGGCCCGGCCCGTTGTCGCTAATCCAGAAGCGAATCAGGCCATCGGGCTGCGGCTCCGCGCCTAATTCCAGGCGGGGCGGCTGTCCACCGTATTTAACCGCATTCTCCATATAATTGGCCCACACTTCCTCAATCCACAGTTCATGCCCCAAGACCAGCGGCCAACGATCCGGCAGGCTAAGTTCCGCCTGGCTGGCGGCCAGGGTGACGGCCAGTCGCTGGCGGACCTGGTTGACAATGTGGGCCATATCGAGCGGGTAAAGTTCCACTTCGGCCTGGCGCGTTCTGGCCAGCAGCAGCAGCGACTCGATGATGCTCTTCATTTTATAGCCGCCTTCGAGGACCGCCTGCCGCGCCTTTTGGCTCTCTTCGGCGGTGATCCAGGCCTCTTCCATGGCTTCGGTGTGGGCGATGACGCAGCTGAGCGGGTTTTTGAGATCGTGGGCCACGGTGTGGGCGAAGGCGTCCAGCTCCTCGATCAGCTTTTGCCGTTCGGCGATTTCCGCGGCCAGCAGATGATTCTTGGCTTCCAGATTTTGCTGCAAGTTGCGGATGGTCAAATGGGCCGTAATTCGAGCCAGGACTTCTTCGTGCTGGATGGGCTTGGTGATGTAATCGACCGCGCCGATATTAAAGCCCGTGACTTTGTCGACCGTCTCCGACAGGGCCGTCATAAAAATGACCGGGATATCGTGCGTGGTCTGCTTTTGTTTTAAGCGGCGGCAGGTTTCAAAGCCATCCAGGCCGGGCATCATCACATCGAGCAGGATGATATCGGGCGAGGCGTACTCGACCAACTCCAGCGCGCCGTAACCGTCTTGGGCCACTAATACTTTCAAGCCCGAGTCGCTCAAATAGTCGAGCAGCAGGCCGATATTGGTGGGGTGATCGTCGACAATTAAGATTGTGCCTTGAGGGGGTTCGGGGTTCATCTGTTTGCTCCCTTGAAGATAGTGGTCTGGAGCGTCAAAATTATGAGTTTAAGAAAACAAATGGGCAACCCGACGGCCCCCCCCGGCCCCCCAGAGAGGGGAGCATAAAATCCCCCCCTCTGGGGGGTTAGGGGGGCAAGAGTCCGTCCCAAACGTAAGACCATTGCCGGCGGAGGTAAACTGGTTTTACTGCCCGGCCGATGAAATTCTGCGCCGGCCGCTCAACCCGTTCCGCTACTGGCTGCGCCACTACTTTCAA
>JAGRCC010000942.1 GCA_020433785.1 Anaerolineae bacterium | reverse complement strand
TGGCCCAACCTAAACTGGCCGATGTGATGATCATCGGCACACAGGATAACTATCACTATGCCCCCTGCCTGCAAGCGATGGAAAAAGGATATGATATTCTGCTGGAAAAACCTATCGCTCAAACCCTGACCGAAGTCATCGATCTGGACCGGCAGGCGGCCCGTTTGGGCCGGCGTGTGCTGGTCTGCCATGTCCTGCGCTACACCCCTTTTTATACCAAGGTTAAAGCAATTATCGATAGCGGGCTGTTGGGTGAAATTATGACCCTTAACGCTACCGAAGGCGTGGGCGATTGGCATCAGGCTCATTCTTACGTCCGGGGTAAATGGGCCGTGACCGATCGGGCCACGCCCATGATCGTTGCCAAAAGCTGCCACGATATGGACATCATCGCCTGGCTGCTTAATCGCCCCTGCCTCAGCTTATCGAGCTGGGGTGAGTTGAGCTACTTCACCGCCGCCAATGCGCCCCCGGCTGCACCCGCTCGCTGCACCGACGGCTGCCCCCATGCCGATACTTGCCCCTACGATGCTCGGCTTTACCTGACCAAACACCGCCGCTGGCTTGACTACATCTATAATGACGCCGGTGCCGCCTCAATCGACGAGATCCGGGCCTGGCTAGCTGCCAGCCCCTGGAGCCGTTGCGTTTATCGCTGCGATAACACCGCCGTTGACCATCAGGTAGTCAGTCTGCGCTTCGATGGCGGCGCAACAGCTACTTTCACGATG
The DNA here is from genome assembly GCA_020433785.1 of Anaerolineae bacterium. Next base: position 2,234 of record JAGRCC010000942.1, on the reverse strand, counting down.
ACTGCGTTTGGTTGGGGCCGAGATATCGAAATTTTTGGGACACAAGCCCGGTTGTGGGGCGGGGAGAGTTGTCTTAAACACAGTGGGGCCGATATTATAGTAGAAACCCATGCCACCAGCGACCGGGTTCGCTTCAACATCAGCCATGACGCCACCGGCCACGGCGGCGGCGACTCCGGCTTGATCAACGCCCTCTACACCGAAATGACTCGAGATACTCCCGCGCGGCTGCGCTCATCGGTGTCCGTGTCTGTCGCCAGCCACGTCATGGCCTTTGCCGCCGAAGCTGCCCGCCAATCGGGGCAAATCGTCAATCTGACCGATTTTCATAATTACCATTTAGTCAGTTAATGAGTTGTCTGTCGCTGAACGTGATGCCCGCTTAAATGAGAGATCAAATCATAACTTTTAATAGCGTTGGTCACAACGCGATGGATTGCTGTTTCGGAGTATCGATTCAAATGATGATTGGGCGTCAAATGATGTCCACATACCGCAAACGGAACGGGATCGGGCCGGTGCCGGCCGTCGAGACAGCAGGTGTAATGGTCGGGGCAAACCAGCAGCCGGTAAGGTTCGCCTGACGCGTCCAAGTATCGGAGCAGAGGGTTGATCACCAGCCGGTCGATGGCTTCTATCGCCCGGATTTTGCCCGCCAGGCTCCCAATATGGGCCTCCTCGTCAGGGGCGTTGCAATGAATAACCCCCACATCTAATTCAGGCAGTTGATCAATAAGCGCCGCACATTTGGCCGATAAATCGGAGTTGAGATAACCGGTGGCTCCCGCCGGAATAATCGCCTGTCCTCCCACCGATTGCGTCAAGCCCGATACAAAATTCAGGGCGGTAACGATCGTCAATCGGTAAGACACCGGAGGTAATGTCGCCACCTGACAGGCTCCCCATGGCCACAGCATCAAGCCCTGGCAGTAGGAGGTTCGGATTAGGTGGGTTAGAGGCATGTGAATCCGGTTCCGATGGCGCGGCAGCAGCGTGTCGATCGCCTGGCCGATACTTTCGTGCGGCTCCATCAGCGCCAGTTCGTGGGCCGGAAATGGGCAGTCGCGCCAGATCAGTACATTGCGGTAGCTTAAATCGTGATAAAGTTCAAAAGGGGCGTCCAGCTTGACGGTGGCTAAATAATCGTGGGCCGCAGCCTCGCTGATCTGGCCGGCCGTAAAATCAGCCAGCCGTTGGTACCGATCCAGTCGCACGATATTGCAGCGAAAGGCGACATCCTGGGCAGCCAGAGGAATGCCCAAAGCGCGCGCTTCAAAAATTGAGCGACCCAATGGAAAATAATCAAGCGGCGGATAACCTAATAATCCAAGAATACCAACTAGACTCCCCAAAGGCAAACCAGCCACCATGGTCTGAGCCAATCCCACCTGACCGCGCCGGACGATCTTATCGAGGCCGGGTGTGTCGGCATATTCGGCCGGGGATAGGTTATCTAATTTGGGGTAACGTACGTCACCCATACCATCAGGAATGATAATGATCAATTTCATTGGGACTCGAACAAGGTATTTGTTATCTCTAAAGCGAGTTGGTAAGCTGCTTGCGGATCGATAAACAACAGAGAATCGATCTGCACCGCCGTTGCACCGGCTTGGAGAAATGTGTATACGTCAGCGGCCGAGTGAATGCCGCCAACGGCTACCAGCGGCACATCCATATCGGCCATCGTTTGCACGTCGCGCAGTACCAGGTTGTGAAGCGCCGGGCCAAAGAGATAACCGCTGATGCTTTGCCGGTAAGCCGGGGCATAGGCCGCCCCCGGCGGCGGCGTGCCGATGACCAGCGCGTCGGCCTGGGCTTGAACGGCGCTCTCGGCCAGAGCCCGGTGGCTGCCAACCGGCAGTTTGACCAGAAGAGGCAACTCACTGCCGGCCTGAACTGCGGCCACCCAGGTCTCAACGTCCTGAGGCGTTGCCTCTAGCGGCAGGCCCAATTCGATAGCTGCCAACAGCGGATCACCCTGCGGTGTTTGCACGCTCGATAGCGCCCGCGCCGTCCGGGTTAAATCATCGGGCCGGTCGGCCGGCAGATGGACGATGACCGGTAGCCCTAGCCGCGCCCAACTTTTACGATTTTCCTGAATAACTTTGCGAACGCCGGGATTTTGCAATCCGGTATTGAGTACAAAGCCGGCCGTTGTTTCCCAGGCACGCGGTTGGGGGGCGCCTCGTTCAGGGCGGAGAGTTATCGGTTGGGTGACCACCGCTCCAAAA
>JAGRCC010000941.1 GCA_020433785.1 Anaerolineae bacterium | reverse complement strand
ATCGAAGTGTGCAAGCGGCGCGACCCGAAAGGGCTGTACGCCCGCGCTTTGAAAGGGGAAATCAAGAACTTCACCGGTATTAGCTCGCCCTATGAAGAGCCGGCTAATCCGGAAATTGTCTTTGAAACCGATCTCCACAGTACCGAAGAGATTGTGGCTCAGATTATGTCGATCCTGCAAGCCCGAGAAATTATTTAGGTGCGCTGGGGTCCAGCTTTGCCTCAGTCGCAGATCATCGACCAATCGACCAAAATGACAACGTTATTGTTTCGATAGTGATATAAACCGGCCGTCAGTTAAGATAGCGCCGGTTTTTTTATTTCAAACAGGAGCAAACGCGATGCGTATCCATCCAACTGCAGAAGTTTCACCTCAGGCTCAAATAGGCGAAGGGTGCCTGATCTGGCATCAGGTCCAAATTCGCGAACGGGCGACGTTAGGCCCTAACTGTATTGTCGGCAAAGGCGCCTACATTGATTTTGAAGTTAGCATTGGACGTAACGTAAAAATTCAGAACAGTGCGCTGATTTACCACGGCGTGACCATCGAGGACGGCGTTTTCATCGGCCCCCAGGTTTGCCTGACGAATGACAAACTACCCCGAGCGGTCAACCCCGACGGCTCCTTGAAAGGCGCAGACGACTGGGCCGTCAGCCCTATCCTCATTCGCACCGGAGCCGCGATTGGGGCGCAGTCGGTAGTGCTGCCGGGAGTTACGGTGGGGCGCTGGGCGATGGTTGGCTCCGGCTCAGTGGTGACCAAAAATGTGCCCGATTACGGGCTGGTGTGGGGCAATCCGGCTCGATTACGTGGTTATGTTAATCCACTTGGCCAGCCATTCAGCCCCTTCAAAGTCAACAACGAACATATGACTTGTCCAGATTTCGATTGGCAAGCTATTTTTGATACCTTAGATTGGGAGATTATCGAACAATGATTTCAATTGCCAACCCTTTAATCGGCGAAGAAGAAAAGCAAGCGGTTATGGAAGTGCTCGACTCCGGCATCCTGGCCCAGGGACCACGCGTCAAAGCCTTTGAAGAAGCTTTTGCCGACATGTGCGGCACTAAATACGCTGTGGCTACTTCGTCCGGGACGACCGCGCTGCACGTGGCCCTGCTGGCCCACGATATCGGCCCTGGCGATGAGGTGATTACCAGCCCGTTTACGTTTATCGCCTCGGCCAATTCGGTGCTGTATACGGGCGCGCGGCCCGTCTTCGTCGATATCGATCCCGTCAGCTTCAATCTCGATCCGGCTAAAATCGAGGCGTCGATTACACCCAACACCAAAGCCATTATGCCGGTTCATCTTTTTGGCCTACCGTGTGAGATGGACTCCATTTTAGCAATTGCTCAAAAGCATAATCTGGTTATAATCGAGGACTCAGCCCAGTCGCACGGGGCCGTCTATCGTGATCAGCGCGTCGGCAGCTTTGGCACCGGCTGCTTTTCGTTGTACCCGACCAAAAACATCACCTCCGCCGAGGGGGGGATGGTGACGACGAACAGTGAGGAAATCGCCGAAAGCTGCCGGGTGATTCGCCAGCACGGCATGCGCCGGCGCTACTATCACGACGAACTGGGCTTCAATTTTAGAATGACCGATGTCCACGCCGCCATTGGCCTGGCCCAACTCAATAAGTTGGAGCAGTTTACCGAGGCGCGGATAAACAATGCTCGTTTTTTAAGCGCCCATCTCGAAGGTGTGACCACACCCGCTGTACCCGACGACTACACCCACGTCTTCCATCAGTACACCATTCGCGTCCCGGCCGATCGTCGAGACGAGATCCTGGCCGGGCTGCAAGCACAAGGCATCGGCTGTGGGGTTTATTATCCGGTGCCGGTCCATCAACAGCGAGTCTATACTGAGCTAGGCTACGACGTGTCCCTACCAGAGGCCGAGCAGGCCGCGCTGGAAGTGATCTCGCTGCCGGTACATCCGGCTCTAAGCAGCGCTGATTTGGAGACGATTGTAGCGGCGGTGAATGGGTTGGTGGGGTAGTTAGTTCGAAGCGATTTCCGGCCAACCGGTTTATTGCGGGGACGTGAGCCGACGGGCCGAATTCGCCTCGTTCACGGCGCGGGAGTATGAGGATGCGATGGCCTTGCTGGCGTATGGTTTGAAGTGTTAGGGTAACGCAGCGACAACGACCTTATGGCAATAAATCCAATGAATTCAACCCACTAATGGAGTAATCAGCGATGGCTCTAAATCAAATGAGTCAATCATCAACTCGAGTTTTATCCGGCCAGCGAGATTCGGTGCGACAGTATGCTAACCCGATTAAAATGGTCAGAAACCTATGGTCGCAACGAGAGCTGATTTTTCAGCTTACCAAACGCGAGGTCTTGCAGCGTTATAAGGGATCTTATTTAGGTGTACTGTGGTCTTTTGTAACACCGTTGGCGCTTCTATTGGTTTATACATTTGCTTTTTCGGTGATCTTGCAAGCTCGTTGGCAGGGCGACAATACGGAAAATGGACATCTCATTTTTGCATTAAACCTGTTTGGCGGGTTAATTCCATTTACCGTATTTACCGAGACTCTCTCAAGCGCCTCCGCGCTAATTATCAGAAATCCCAATTATGTAAAAAAAGTGGTTTTTCCTCTAGAGATGTTAGTTATGAGCAAATTGGGGGCATCGATCATCGACTCATTATTTGGCATAGTGATACTCCTTTTAGGAACGGTAATTATTTTAGGCGCAATTCCCTGGACAATCATTCTGCTGCCCATTATGTACCTACCCCTCATTTTTCTCTGTTTAGGTTTGAGCTGGTTTTTTGCTTCCCTGGGGGTATTTGTTCGAGATGTGGGCAACTTCTTAAACGTGGTGATTCGGATGCTCTTTTTTGTGACCCCCATTTTTTATCCACTATCATCCGTTCCTGCCAATATTCGCGTTTTACTCTATCTAAATCCACTCACATTTATTGTCAATCATTTTCGACGAGTCATACTGTGGGGCCAGATGCCTGATTGGGGTGAATTTTTGGTATTGACGGCTATTACTTTCGTAATTTGCTTGTTGGGTTATATTTGGTTTATGAAGAGCAAGAAGACGTTTGCTGATGTGATTTAGATAACCCCTTATAACCGACAAATTAATTGCGCCATTATACAATGCTACACATATAGATATAAGCTATTTTGCCTACGTATACCTCAAAAACTCTAGCCAAAAGATATAGTAATAATATACCACTAGGCTAGTAGTAAAATCATTGAGATATTGATACAATTATAATTACATCTATAATGGAGGCTGAAGAATTATTGCTCATGAGCCATTTTTCAGTTAATTTGGCAGAGTATGTACTGTATAATTTGTTAGCAAGCCATTGATGTTAGAACTTCTCCTTTGCGTATTAGTTTTTCTTAACAGATCCCCAAAATGGAGGTTCCCTTAATTGACTACTTATCCTCAATCACCTGTTTATTACAGGTTTAGACATAACCCAGAAGTTTAATTAAGGTCTACCAGTACTTTAATCGTTTCTTCTCAAAACTCTCTTTAACATCCATTAATTCTTAAAGTGAGGAAATCAATTGTCTAAGCAATATAACTCAAAGAATATCCGAACTTTCTTAACTGAAGGATTTTCTACTGAAGAGCTTCGTCGCCTTTGTTATGAAGAATCTGACTTCAAAGCTGTCTATGACCAATTGTCACAAAATACTGGCAAGACAGAAATTATTGCTCTCCTTTTAGAGTATGCTGAAAACAGATTACTAATGGAAAAGTTACTTACCTTAACGAAAAATCTCAATCCCGCTAGATATGAAAACTATCAACCTTATTTCGGTCAATCTAAAACACAAAGTAAAACCAACATGGAAATGAGGAGAACCAAAACGCCTATCGCAATAATGATGGATGCGCTAGAGCAAAATTTAGCGAGTCCAGAGGATGCACGTTTTTTTGCTGCTCAATATTCGAGAAGTTTGAGCAAAACAATTGACGGAAAGGATGGATTTCAGGCAATAATTACCAAGATAGTGATGTATTGTGATGCGAGAGGCGAATATGACGAATTATGGGCGCTAATCTATGCAAGGAATCCTGCTACATACCAAAAATATCATCGTCAATTTTTGGAGAGTTCAAATGAATGATACCGTCCAAACAGGCTTAGAAGGTAATAGCGAATTAGAACAGAACCCAGATTTGGCCTCCGAAAGTACCTCCCCGAAGGCTGGAGAAAGTGTATCACAAAATCCGGAACTAGCAGACAATTCCCCGGAAGCAATTAATCCAGAACATTCCTACCTAAACACCTCCGCGCATATAGATGATTCGATCAATTTGGTCACAGAACAAGATATTAAGTCCGCCCCGCCGTCAGTACCTGTAAACGGTCCAAATCAAGAGAAGCAAAAGCAAACAAGGGAACGAATCAAGAAAAAACCTCGTGAGCCGAATGGTATCCTTATTGACTGTTTAGAGAAGTTATTTAATCCAGATGAATTAAATGCATTCATAGCCGGTAACTTTGATAAAGTACATAAAACTCACTCCAAAAAAGATTTTACAGAAATTATTGTTGGCCTGGTGACCTACTGCGATAGACACGGTGAGATTGAATATTTCTGGGACCGAATAAAGGAAATACGAGAAAAAAATTATGAGTCTTGGTACAAAAAATGGAAAAACGGCTGTGAAGCATATCAAGCGTGGTCACAACAAATTGAACAAGAACAAGGATATTCTGTATTGCATGATCAGACGGAAATAGCTAACTATAGGGCAACCAAGATCCACGCAATACCACCAAGCGATCAGAATCTATCCCATCCGTTAACAAAAGACGACGACGCAATTCAAGCATGGTTTTTTAACGAACTTT
>JAGRCC010000940.1 GCA_020433785.1 Anaerolineae bacterium | reverse complement strand
TAACCGTCCATCTCCGGCATCATAATATCGAGCAGTACCAGGTCAAACGGCTGGGCGCGCAGTAGCTGCAAAGCTTCAAGACCGTTTTTAGCGGCTTCCACCGTGTGCCCCTGCGTTTTTAACCCACTCGCCAGTTTGAGACGATTGGTTGAGTAATCATCTACGACTAAAATGCGACCAGGTTCTGTGTTCATTCTGTTATCCTTAAAACTAATGATTAAAAATTGAGGATAATTAACATCATATATATTATGGGTGATTTGTTATAAACAACAAATTTTAAATGAATCTCATTAACGCCTTTTAATAACCTCTTTTGAGGTCGTATGCTGACGATGCTGATCGCCACCAAGAGGCCGCCGTTCACCAAAACGTATAGTGTAAAATAAGTCTGTATAGTGACTTTTGTCATGCTTTTGGAAAAGTTTAAGGTTTGTGTGATAATAGGCGTAGCCGCAGGTATAGCAACACGAGAATCATCAAGGGGAGACCTAAGCGCCAATGAAAAGTATTGAAATTGAAATAAATGTCCAATGGGTTCGTGTTTTTGGTCTGGCCGCCTTGCATGGGGCCATTACGATAACCTGGATCATTTACAATCTATACCTGCCTGAACTTTTGGCGCAGTTTGGCTTTTCATTAGCCATGGCTCATTCCATACTGGTCATTGAAAATTTTCTGGCTATCGTCATTGAGCCCGCCGTTGGCGCGTGGTCCGACGAGGCGGCTAAAGAAGTGAACAGCCGCTTTCCCTTTATTGTCGGGGGGGTGATTGTGGCTGCGGCCAGCTTTATCGTTATCCCGATACTTATCCTTTTTGGAACGCCTACCGGGATAGCTCGCTGGCTGCTGCCGATGTTTCTAATCGTATGGGCTCTGGCTATGGCCACATTTCGCAGCCCCAGTTTGGTTTTACTAAAAAAATGCGCGTCTAATCAAAACCTACCCAGAGCTGCCGCCATTTTTACGATAATGGCCGGCCTCTTTGCCGCTATTCGCCCCTATTCAACTGATTTCATTCTTGACTTGGGTCCTATGACGGCCTTTGCTTTTGGATCTGGTGGGCTGCTTCTGAGTACAGTGGTCTTGCGCCAACTTTTCCTCACCAATAAATCAGGCCCGACCTTTGAAGCTGAGGTTATGAGCACCACTGGTGGGTCGTTTTTAAGTGAACTAAAACCATACTTACCAACGCTGGCTTTAATTTTTGGAACTGGCGTGGGCGGAGCCTGGGGGCTTCGCTTTTCAACCGCTGTTGTATCAACCCTATTAGCCGGGCAATTTCCTGAGATCGATGTATCATGGCTAATGTCCGTATTCTTTTTCTTGATAATGGGTGCGGCGCTCCCATTGGGCATTGTGGCAGCCAAGATCGGTAATCATAAAGCGATGCTTATCGGTATTGCCGCCGCGGTTTTGGGATTGGGGGTAATCGGTTTATGGTCGAGCAGCTTCTTATGGCCGCTGGTTATTATTTTAGTGTTGGTCGGTATGAGTGTGCTCACGACCGGAGCCATTCCCTTTACGCTTTCAGTTCTGCCCTCGCGCCGGTCAGCGCTGGGTATTGGAACCTATTTTGGCGGCATTGCGTTCGCAACCGGTTGGTTGCATATTTTGTTTAACCCCATCGCAGAGTCGGTTTCACTGCCAATGGTCGCATTTTTAGCCGCAGGCAGCTTTTTGATCGGTGGGATATGTATTGCGACCAGTTTCAACATGTTGCGAAGGCAAGAAGCCAACTTAAACCCGCAGACGGTATAACTGGGACTCCTGAGGGGATTGGGGTAAAGGTATACCCTTTTTTTTAGCTAAAAACCTACGTCTGTTCCTTCGTACTTAGCTTTGTGAGGTAACCATGTTTAAAAAAATTTTAGTTCCTCTCAACGGTTCAGCCTCCGCTGAACAAGCTCTCGAGCCGGCGGCGCGGCTGCTCCAGCCGATGGCCGGCCAACTCATTCTGATGTGTTTAACATCCCAGGGGTTGCTTCAGATTCCCAATGAAAACCAAGCTGATGCCGGCGGCGGATTGTCGCCAGACGAAGCTCAAGCGTATCTGGCAGCGGTAGAGCAAAAGACCCAGGAGTTTAATTGTCTGGTCCAAACTAAAATAGTGGACCGGGACGACGCTGGCGTTATTGTGGATGTGGCTGCCGCCGAGGGGGTCGATTTGGTGGTTATGGGCGCTTACGGTTCGACCGGTTTAGTGAGTTGGCTGCTGGGTAACGTTACGGAAATGGTTATCCATCAAGCACCCTGTCCGGTGCTGGTTGTTCGTTCCGCCTCACCTTGGTTCAAAACAGCGGTAGCGCTCAATGGCGCGGCCTGGGCGGAAACGGCTCTACCTTGGGCCACCCAAATTGCTCAAAGCCAGGCCGCGCCGTTGGCTCTGCTCCACGTACTGGAAGATGTGGTAGATTTAAAGACTTTGGAGTTGGGCCAACTGGAAGTCTTGAGCGATATTGCCCCTGACCCGGCCCGAGTCGGGCAAAGGCAAGCCGAAGGTCTGGCCTACCTGCAAACCGTCGCCGATCAACTTCAGCCTCAATTTTCTCAGACCTTACGCCTGGAAGTGCTAACCGGTCCGGCTGTGCCCGGTTTGCTCAAATTTGTCGAAGCGGAGCAGATCGACTTGGTAACCTTGACCGTCCACAACCAAAGTAATTGGCAGCGCTGGTTTCGGCGCAGCACGGTCGATGAAATACTGCGTGGCACCGAAACCGCCGTGCTCGTAGTGCCCATTACAGCTGAAGCCAACTCTTAAAATAAAGCAGTCGCTAAAGATTTGCGATAGGGAGTAGAGGATTTACCCTTAATCCCTACTGCCTCCCCCATAATCCCCAATGTGAATACACAAATGGCGGTTTGATCCACTTATGTAAAATTAAGTTGTCATAATATCATTTTATGTGGTATAATACTACCAGGTTCAAACAGGTTTGTAGCGTTAATTTAGGAAAAGTCGATGAAACCCCGATATTGGAGCCTGGCTATAGTTCTTATCCTCATCAACTATCTTATTTTTGCCACCCTGTATACATTTTTAATGGAAACGAATTTTCGCGGCAGGCAGGCCACGCGCACGCCGGTTCCCACCTTTACGCCGGCGCCGGCTGAACCGATCATCATTGTCCCCACCCCCGAACCGATAACGCCCGAACCATCGCCCACCGCCACCCGTGTGGTCGATCCGGCCGAGTCGAATGCCGGTGAAGGTGCCGCGGTCGGCGACAGCATTATTGAGGCCGGTCTCGTGCAATCCGGCGGCCAAAACGCTGCGCCGTATCTGGTTTCCCCCGGCTCCGTCAACATCCGCTCCGGCCCCGGCCCCGATTATCCGATTATCGGTACCCTCAACCCCGAGACTGAGTTGCCGATTGTAGGTCGCAACGCCAACGGCACCTGGTGGCAGATTGATATTACCGGCTCTACCGGCTGGGTCGCTAACGAAGTCGTTCGGGCCAGCGACACTAAAACCGTGCCGGTTGTCCCCGCTCCCCCCACGCCTTAAATCTATTTCCCGTTACCCAATTCGAAATACCTTCGTATCAACTTCGAACGGCTCAGTATTGTCCTGACCACGAACCGTTAACCGCAGGCGATAAACGCCCGGCTCAACCCTCAACAAAAAATCGTACTGCGCCCGTATAACCTCTCCCGGCGGCCACTGTGCTAAAGGGAGATCGACGCCGGCTACCGGCCTTGTCACCGCTACCCCGGTGGCCCGACCCCGGCTGTCGATCAGCTCGATTTCGATTTCATCTGTCAGGCGAATTTCTGCCCCATCCAACGCCCAATAAGCCACCAACTGCACCGGATCACCGGGCTGAAGCGGACTCGCCGGGTTTGATCGCTGGCCCAGTTTGTAGAAATCGTACCCTACCAACCGCAGCCCCTGCTGTGTAGCGTCTACCGGCTCCTGAATACGAAAAGCCCCCACCGGCAGCGACACCGTCGGGCGAGTCACCTCCAATTCGTCCAATACCACAAAATCTTGGGGTTCACTCTGACCGGCTACAGGCAGCCGCTGCCCGGTCTCACTATGATACAGTCCAATTATGAGCCGGTGTGCTCCCGGCGGCGTACCCGGTTCGATGAAAATACCGTGGCTGTCAGCGATCGGCTTGTTAACCGGCCAGGCCGATGTCGGTACCAGGGGCGGCGCGTCTCGCTGGCCGACTAAATGATTATTGGCATCGAGTACCTGTAAAAAAACGGTATAGTTCTCAGTCTGGGGGACTTCGGTTTGCCACTGCAAGCCCACCTGCAATATATCGCCGGGAGTGATTTTTGTCGTCGATAAAGCGACGCCTACCAATTGAATGCCTCCATTCCAGCGATAATTAACGGTCTGATAGGGTTGGTTAACCTGGGTGGCCGCGTAACTTACCAGGCGAACATTGCCATACCATTGATCGGTGGCCTTGAAAAGATGTGTGTCCAGCCAATTTTCAATAACACCATTCGGGTCGGCTTGCTGAGTCGCCCAGTAAACAGCGAAGATTTTGTTCGCACCAGCAGCGATGGTTTCGAGTTCGGATAGCGTAGCGGCCTCGTCCAACGGGCGGCGCTGGGGCAGCGGGTAAACCGGAACATTAAGAGTCGGTTCCTGCTCATAGTAGTAACCGAATACGTCCTGCTGACCTTCAGCGTTTAAGATAATCGCATCGTCGGCCCCGCCCACCGATTTGATGAACTGGACAATCCCTCGATAATTATCGCGCGCCACATCA
>JAGRCC010000091.1 GCA_020433785.1 Anaerolineae bacterium | reverse complement strand
CCGCCGCGCTCAAACAAAGCGGCGGTATCGGCCGCTACACCCGGGGCTTAATCACCACCCTGGCCCAACTCGACCGGCAGAATCGCTACCTGCTCATGCACACGCCCGACTCGCCGGCCGACGGGCTGCGGCCGTTCGAGTCCCAACCGAATTTTAGCCACCGTCAATATCCGCTGGCCGAACGTTGGATGACCATCGGCTGGCATCGCGCTTATTTGCCGCTGCCAGTGGAATTCTTCACCGGCCCGGTCGATCTATTCCACTCGCCCAACTTTATCTTGCCGCCCGTGCGCCGGGCCAAAACCTTGCTAACCGTTCACGATCTATCATTCATCCGCCATCCCCAAGGGGCTGTCGATAAACTGCGCCGCTGGTTGGAACAGGTTGTGCCGCGCAGCCTGGAACGCGCCGACCACGTCCTGGCCGACTCGGCCAGCACCAAGCAGGATTTGATCGAGCTTTTCAACATACCCGCCGCCGATATTACCGTGGTCGGCGCGGGCGTCGAGCCACGTTTCCGCCCCATCACCGACGCCATCGAATTGGAGCGCGTCGCGGCTAAATATCGGCTCCCGCCAAAACTTATCTTGAGCCTGGGCACCCTGGAGCCGCGCAAAAATTTCACCGGGCTAATCAAGGCCTTTTCACAGTCACCCGTGCGCGAAACCCACCATCTGGTCATTGCCGGCGGTAAAGGCTGGCTATACGATGACATTTTCGCCGAGGCCGCCGCTTCACCGGTAACCGACCGCATCCATTTAATCGGCTTTGTCGCCGATGAAGATTTGCCCACATTGTACAGTCTGGCCGACGTGTTCGCCTATCCGTCTCACTACGAAGGCTTCGGCATCCCCGTCATCGAGGCCATGGCCTGCGGTACGCCCGTGGTCTGCGCCGATAATTCCTGCCTGCCGGAAGTTGCCGGCAGCTCGGCGGTGCAAATCCCCGCCACGGATATCGAGGCGCTGGACGGGGCGCTGCACCGCTTAACCACCGACCAAACGCTGCGGAGCCACGCGATTACCGAAGGCTTCGTTCAAGCTCAAAAATTCAACTGGCCGGCCGCGGCTCAGCGCTTGCTGACGGTTTACCGCCGCTTTGAAAACGGTTGAGCTACGATGGCTGAATTGATATTTTATGGGGTTCATTTCCATTAGAACTTATGTTATACTTTCAAGAAACATTCCTTAACACCTGGTGATCAAAATTATGTCCCTGCTCTTAATCAATGAAGATGAACTCCGTCAAACCATAACCATCGCCGAAGCCATTGGAACGATTAAACAAGCTTTTCTGGCCTCGGCCGAAGGTCACATGAACATGCCCGGCAGCTTCTCGCTGCATCTGCCTGAGGTGCGGGGCAAAGTCAATGTCGAAGGGACCTATTTTAGTCAAAGCCCTTATTACGTTATCAAAATCGACAGCCACTTTCGCAAGAATCCTGACCTTAACCTGGCCGCCGATAACGGCGTCTTGCTGGTTTTTGATGCCGCCACCGGCTTGCCGACGGCGATTATGATTGATAACGGCTATCTGACCAACATCAAATTGGGCGCGGCGGGAGCCTTAGCGGCCGACTATTTGGCTAATAATAAAATCAGCCAAGCAGCCGTCATTGGGGCCAGCCGGCAAGCTTTTATTCAATTGAAATCGTTAACCATCGTCAGGCAAATCGAGACCGTTTGGGTTTGGGATGCGTCCCCGCTCAAAGCCGACAATTTTGTGCGCCATATGGTTGAAGACCACGACCTCAATATTCGCATCGCGCCGTCACCCCAAGCGGCGATCCAACAAGCCGATCTGGTTATCGCTGCGGCTGAAAGTGAACAACCTCTGATTAAAGCGGCCTGGCTTAAACCGGGCGTTCATATTACCAGTACGGCGCTGGATCACCAGCCGGTCAAGCATAACCTGGAGCCTGAAATTTGGCGGCGAGCTGACTTCATCGTGGTCGACAGCCTGAAACAGTGTATGCAATTTGGCGAGTTGTATCACGCCCAACGGGCGGGCGTCATTCGCTACAGTGATATTCACGGCGACCTGAGTGAGCTGATTAGCGGGCAAACCCAGGGGCGAACCCAGGTCGATCAAATTACCCTGGCCGACATTACCGGGCTTGGTTCGCACGATACCGCCCTGGCCACCTTGGCTTTGGAAAAAGCGCTGTTTCTAGGTTTGGGACAGCGGCTGGAAGTGGGCCTACCATCCCAAGATTTCGGCGTGGGAGTCGGCAATCTATTATGATTTTTTTCGGTCGCGCGGCCCAATGCCTTCATTTGTAACGCTCGGACGCCGCTACGGATATCTATTCTGCCTGCTTCTGGCTAACTTATCCCTCCTCCTACCTCCGGTCCATCCCTTACGCATCGGCGGCGCGCTTCTATTGATCGGGCTGCTGCCGGGCTGGCTCTGGGCCAATCGCCTGGTGAGCCCCATCTCACCTTTAATGCGCTGGACCATTGCCGCCGGATTAAGCTATACGATTACTTGTCTAACGCTTCTTTTGCTCAATTATCTACCCGGTCCTGTTTCTATCTGGGCCACGGTTGTAACGCTCAACATTGTGGCGCTTGTGCCAGCTCTTGGATACCCTAAGGCAAAAATACCGGTCATCCAATCTCCAAATCTCCCCATCTCCATCCCGCTGCTGCTCATATTAGCCATCGCCCTTTTTCTGCGCGCCGCCAACCTCCACTACAGCGAATTCCAGGGCGACGAAGCTTTGGCCATGATCACCGCCGCCGAAGCGATCGAAGGCCACGAGGACGCTCTCTTTTTGCGCTCAAAAGGTCCCGCTGAAGTTCTGCTGCCGATGGCGGTTTGGCGCTTAACCGGCGCTATCAACGAAACAGCGGCTCGCCTGCCTTTCACGCTGGCCGCACTGGCTGCCATCGTCACCATTTACTTGATTGGTCACGCCGTCGGCGGGCCGCGTGTTGGCTGGTTGGCGGCGGGCTTTTTCGCCTTCAACGGCTTTATGGTCGCGTTTGGGCGGATTGTGCAATACCAGGCGCTGGTAGTTTGGTTCAGCGCGCTGGCGTTCTGGCTGGCGCTGGAATGGCAAGCTCACCGGCAAGCTCGCCTGGCGCTGCTCAGCGGCCTGTTCTTGGGCGTCGGCGTGTTGGCCCACTACGATGGCATTCTGACGCTGCCGGCGGTGGGCTGGCTGTTTGTGTCGCCGGTGCTGGCCAAATTTTTCCCGAACTTAAAATCAGAACGGGCCGGTCCATCCGGCGCGTCTGGTTTTACAAAATCAGCCATCGCCCTAGGTGTTTTCTTAATGGCCTTCATGGCGTCTATGCTGTTATTCTACCTGCCGTTTGCCTTAGACCCGCGCGCCAATCGCACCGGCGATTACGTGGGCAACCGCATCGGCGATGACCTCCGCAACAACCTGCCCGATTTCTTTCACTTCAATACGTTTTATAGTTCTTTCTATTATATTGCCTTAACCGGTCTCCTCATTTTGTTTTATCTCGTCTGGCTGGCCCGGCCAACCCGGTGGAGTCGCGCTGTTGCCCTGCCGGCGGCGGTCGCGTGTATCGCCGTCATCATCAAACCCGATCTCCTGGCCCTCACGACCATCGATCTCAGTTTTCTCCCTTTCGCCCTTCTTTTTCTCACCGCTTTCTTCGCTTCAGCCTTCGCCTCAGCCTTTATCCCCGCCCTACTCATCTGGCTGGCCATTCCCTTTCTGGGCTACAACTTTGTCGTTGCCCTCGGCTTAACCCACATCTACACCATCGTCCCGGCCTGGTCGCTGCTGGCCGCGTTAGGTTGGATGACCCTTATTGATCATCTCCCCAGCTCCTCAGCTCCTCATCTCCCCAGGAACCGCTGGGCTGACGGTGCGCTCCTTATCCTCTTACTCCTATCGACGCTCTTTTTCTGGAACGCCTTTATCCGCCACGATATCGAATACTGGCAGGATTATCCGGACGGCAATCTCGCCTTTTTCTGGACACCTTACGAGTCGCCCCCGGCGGCCGGTTTCTTTGGCTTCGCTCACCGCGCCGGCTGGAAAGCCATCGGCCAGCAGTTGAACGACGGCGCTCTGGCCGGCGATTACGGCAGCAACGAAGAACCCGATGTGACCACCTGGTACACCCGGGGCGCGCCGCGCGCCTGCGATCCGCAGCCGGAATACTATTTCCTGGCCGATGATCTAATCGATCCGGTCGAGACTCCTCACGATCTGATTTCTGAACGTTACCAACAAGTCGGGCGGGTAACTTTGCCAAATCAAAAACAAATGCGGATAATGCAGCAGCGGCCCACCACGCTTGACTTAGGCCAGGTCGATGACGCGGCCCTGGCCCGTGCGTTCGACCAAACAGCTATGCCCGCCGCTTTTGCTCGCTCGGCCCGCGGATCGCAGCCCAGCGACGCGACGTTTGGCAGCGGGGCGCTCGGGCCGCTGGTGCGATTGGTGGGCTATGATCTCGATACCCGGCGCGCTTATCCCGGCGGGCGAGTCCCGGTCACGCTGTATTGGCAAACGCTGGCCGAGTTTCCGGCCGGTTACCAAATTTTCACCCATCTGGAAAGCGAGACCGGCCCGGTGGCCCAATCGGACGGCGTGCCGGTTTGCTGGACTTACCCAACCGATACCTGGCGGCCCGGCCAAATCATCGCCGACCAACACGCCTTATCGCTGTCGCCGGATCTTCAGCCGGGGCGCTACCCGTTGGCCATCGGTCTCTATCTACCCGACACCTTCGAGCGCCTCGATCTCTTGGACGCAGCCGGTAATCCCGCCG
>JAGRCC010000939.1 GCA_020433785.1 Anaerolineae bacterium | reverse complement strand
CTTTTTAACGTAATATCTGTCAGGGTTTGTTCAAAATTCTGCGATAAAAATGATTTTCCAGCGAAAAATTGTCGTCAACGGAACTAAATTTACGAAAACCTGTCAGGTCTTTGCTCTAAAATGAGAATTGCTGTAGGGCATCTCAATAGATTGCACAACTTATTAAAACACCTATAATCTGAGTCTTGTCGGGCATAGGCTGGCATTGATTTACGAAACGACGATAAAACAATCTAGGTACTGAAAATATACCGGAGCGACAAAGTTGACTTTGTCCTTGACATAGCCAGTGGTGTCGCTCTAGATCTTTGTACTCAAGGAGTTAATTAAAGCCGATGTTAAAACCATCGAATATTACCCCTAATGATTTGAGCGACGATATTAGAAAAATTATTCCCGGTAAAGATCCGGAGTTGTCGATCTCCCTGTCTCGCATTCCCGTTTTAGAAACCGATATCACCAGTAAGATTATTCCGGTCTGCGAGCCGACGTTAGGGGGCAACGAGAAGAAATATGTCAATGATTGCCTGGACTCGAATTGGATCTCCTCGGCCGGCAAATATATTCCCGTGTTCGAAGAAAAGTTTGCCGCCGAGTGCGGCTGCCAATATGGCGTTGCTTGCTGTAACGGTACGGTCGCGATGCATCTGGGGCTGGCCGCGTTGGGGATCGGACCGGGTGACGAGGTGATTTTGCCGACGTTTACGATGATCGCCACCATCAACGCCGTGACCTACACCGGCGCCACGCCGGTACTGGTTGACGCCGAGCCGCATACCTGGAATATGGATGTCAGTCAGGTGGCTGATAAAATTACGCCAAAAACGAAAGTGATCATTCCGGTTCATATTTATGGCCATCCGGTTGATATGGACCCGCTGATGGAACTGGCCGACAAAAACGGCATCTTTGTCATGGAAGATGCGGCCGAAGCCCACGGCGCCGAGTACAAAGGCCGGCGCGCCGGTAGCCTGGGCCATGCCGCCGGCTTTAGTTTTTACGCCAACAAAATTATCACCACCGGCGAGGGCGGGATGATCACCACCAATGACGTGGAACTGGCCGAGTTGACCCGCAATCTGCGCGACCATGCCTTCTCCACCGAACGCCATTTCTGGCACAAATTTATGGGCTTTAACTACCGGATGACTAATCTGCAAGCGGCGGTGGGACTGGCCCAAACCGAACAGCTAGCCGATTTTGTGACGCGCCGCCGCCAAAATGCGGCGCTCTACACCAGCTTGCTCAACAAGATTCCGGGCATCGTCACGCCGCCGGAAGCGGACGGTGTTAAAAATGTTTTCTGGATGTACTCGATTATGGTTGATGAAGATGAATTTGGCATGAACCGCGATCAACTGCGCGGTTTTTTAGCCAAACATGGCATCGAAACCCGAACGTTTTTTATACCGATGCACCTTCAGCCCATTTACTATGATATGTTCAAAGGCCAGCGTTACCCGGTAGCCGAGATGTTGTGTGAGCGCGGATTTTATCTGCCGTCCTCGTCCTCATTGACCTCGGAGCAGATTCGACACGTGGTCAATATGGTCCAGCGAGCGTACAACGAAGCCCATCGCTAGTCAGTTCAAACTTGACGAGATTGGCCCATTATTGCGTTGTTGGCTATCACTTGTATAATTTACCGGTTTACTCACTAACCGATAGGAAAAGCTATTGAATCTTTCTTTATCAACAACGGATAGTTCCGTTACTTATGTCGCCGACGAACCTGAGGCGCAGCCTCAAGTTACTATCGTCCTGCCCACATACAATGAAGCCGGTAATATCGAAAAATTGATTCAACGCACCCTGGCTGCCCTGGCGAGTTACCCCGGCGACGTTGAAATTATGGTCGTAGATGACAATTCGCCGGATGGAACCTGGCAGTTGGCCGCCGCCGTGGCCGAAGCCGACAACCGGGTCCGCCTGATCCATCGCCGCGATGAGCGCGGCCTGACCAGCGCTCTTAACCGGGGCATCCACGAAGCCGGGGGCCAGTGGGTCGGCTGGATGGACTGCGATATGAGCATGCCGCCCGAAGATTGGCCTCACTTAGTTCAAGTGCTCAACGATGGAGCCGATATCGCCATCGGCTCGCGGTACGTGCCGGGCGGCAGCGATGTGGCTCACACCTTAACCGGGCGGCTTTTCTCACGAGTGATCAATATCTGGGCCGGTCTCATGCTAGACTGGTCGATCAAAGATTATACCAGCGGTTTCGTACTGGCCCGCAAAACGGTTTTTAATGACCTCCAACTCCAAGGCGATTATGGCGAATACTGCATCGACATGCTGTACCGAGCCAAACAGGCCGGCTGCACCATTGTTGAAGTGCCGTATGTGTGTGTGCCGCGCATGGCCGGTGAAAGTAAAACCGCCCAAAATGCCTGGGGCTATCTCAAACGGGGCGTCAACTACGTCAAAACCCTGTTTCGCTTGAGGTTGGGCCGGGAGATCTAGGCCGAGCCGCCCCCCTTGATTTCGTCTCCAGAAGATTTAGATTCTTAACAACCTTGTGGTATCATGGATTCTGTAAAGTTGTCACGACGACTGGCAGACCATGTCCCCTAATCAAAGCCAAACCAACCCACCCCTGCCCTCGCTGGCCGAACCGCTGGCTCGCGTATTTGCTGATCGGGCCGAAGCCGATTGGGCTTTCGATCTCTTTCGCGACACGACCAGACGGCTTCAGGCGACCGGCGCCTATGATCCGCGCCTGGCGGTCACACTGTCGGAGCGATCCGGCAAGCTGCATCTGCGGCTGAATTTTGGCAGTTGGCTAGTGTTAGGTGTCCGGGGGCCGGGCCAGACGCTGGAGCGGGTCGATATGGCCCTACTGGCCCGTGAAGTTGCTTGGGACGAACGGTTCACCGGCTTTGCCTTCGAGCGTAAAGAAGGCGAGCCTGAAGTGCGGACTTATGCCCTCCCCATCGACGTGGTTAGACCCCTGACCAGTACCTTGCAGCAGGCTTACGACACTACCCTCGATTTTATCGCCGCTAAATTCCAAAATTGGAAAAAAGCCACCCACTGGAAACAACACAATCCTGAAATCGTTGAAGCCTTTTTCGATCCGGATCGACGTGAACGGCTTTTTGTTTCAGGGCTAACCGATTTCGAACTGGTCTACGAGCGGCAGTACACAGCCTTCGGGCAGGAGTTGGTGCTGGCGGAGGAAGGCGTTGATTATGAGGTTGAGGCTAAGGCTGAGGCAGAGCTAGAGTCTGAAATGGAGGAGTCAATGGAAGCGGGTGATCGGGTACTGACCGAGCCTTTCTCCCAAATATTCCTAAATATTGAAGAAGCA
>JAGRCC010000938.1:2504-3802 GCA_020433785.1 Anaerolineae bacterium | reverse complement strand
ATCCGCAGCTTGCAGCGCCAGCTTCAGCAAACCAACACTGATTTACAAAAAGTCAACGCCGATTTGCAAAAAGCAAACGTCGATCTGCTGGAGGCCAATCTGGCGCTACAGGCCACCAACCAGGAGCTTGATGCCTTTGCCCGCACCTTGGCGCACGATCTCAAAAATCCGTTCTCATCGATCATCGGCATCACCGACCAACTTAAGGGCGATCTGGCTCAACTACAAACCGAAAATCCGGCCGCGCTCAGGCTGCTGGAACAAATTGAGCGCGGCGGCCAGCAAGGGGAGCGTGTGGTTGATAATCTGCTGCTACTGGCGTGGGTGCGCAAAGGGGAGGTGGAGGTCAAGCCCGTTGATATGGCAGTAATCATCCGGCAGGTTCAAACCGGTCTGGCCGGGATGATTGAGGCCCGTCAGGCCGAATTGATTATGCCGGCTAAATGGCCCACGGCTCTAGGCTATGCCCCCTGGTTAGAAGAGGTGTGGGCCAACTATATTAGCAACGGCTTGAAATTTGGAGGACAGCCGCCCCGTTTGGAGCTAGGCGCCACGCCGCTAGCCAGCGGGCAGGTTCGCTTTTGGGTGCGGGACAACGGGGCCGGCCTGTCTTTAGATGAGCAAACTCAACTGTTTGCTGATTTCGCCAGCGTAGAAGAGATACAGGCCGACGGTCAAGGGTTGGGATTGGCCATCGTCCGGCGCATCGTCGAAAAACTGGGCGGCAGCGTGGGCGTCGAGAGTAAGCAAGGCCAAGGCAGTTTGTTCTACTTTACCCTGCCGACGAAAAGACTTTAATTGACTAAGCCATAAATTCTTATGACAGCGAGGAGTGTCGAAGATGACAAAATATATTGGGATTTTAACGGCCGGCGGCGACAGCCCCGGCCTGAACGCCGCCCTGCGCGGGATAGGCAAAGCCGCCACAGGCTATTTTGGCATGCAGGTAATCGGCTTCAAAGATGGCTTTCGAGGGTTAATGGAAAACCGAATTATTCGCCTGGAGCCGAGTACCTTATCCGGTATTTTAACCGTCGGCGGGACGGTGCTGGGCACCAGCCGCGATAAGCCTCATAAAATGCCGGTTGGCGGTAAAATGTTAGACATGACCGAGGTCATTGTCGATAATTACAATCGGCATAACCTGGATGTATTGGTCTGTATGGGCGGCGGCGGCACCCATAAAAATGCCTATCACTTGATGCAAAAGGGCCTCAATGTCATCACCCTGCCAAAGACCATCGATAATGATGTGGCTAAAACCGATGTAACATTTGGCTTTGATACGGCGCTGGGGA
>JAGRCC010000938.1:0-2444 GCA_020433785.1 Anaerolineae bacterium | reverse complement strand
TGGAGATCATGGGCCACAACGCCGGCTGGTTAGCGCTGGGGGCGGGCGTTAGCGGCGGGGCCGATGTCATCCTGATTCCTGAGATTCCCTATGACATTGAAAAGGTGGCCGAAGCGATCCGCTGGCGGTCGCGCGCCGGGAAGAACTTCAGCATTGTCGCCGTCGCCGAAGGGGCGATGTCCAAACAGGAGGCGAAAGCGATTTATGCGGCGGAGGAGTCTAAGGCTAAGGCCAAAGATAAGGCCGCAAAAAAGAAAGCTAAGGCCAAACTGAAGGAACTGGAGTCGCGCCATTCGGGCAGCACTCTGCGGCTGGCCAATCAGCTTGAGCAGTTAACCGGCCTTGAGGCGCGGGTGACTATTCTGGGCCACCTCCAGCGGGGCGGAACCCCTTCCGCGGCCGATCGCTTATTGGCCACGCGGCTAGGCACAGCCTGCGCCGATTTTATCAATGAGGGGCTCTACGGAGTCATGGTCGCGGCCCGGGGCGAGGGGGTTGAGCCGGTGCCGGTTGAAGAGGTCGTTGGTCGGCGGAAGTTGGTGCCGCCGGATCATCCCTGGGTTAAGAGCGCCCGCTTAATTGGAGCTAACTTGGGGGATTGATTTATGATACTTCGGTTAACCCGGTTATCGCTTCCCACTCACTCTCAGACAACTCAACGTTGGCCCGCTTTTCAATAATAATATTGCCAAAATGGTTGATCTGGCCGACCTCGACAATTCGTCTTTTGATCAGTTCCAGAATGGCCAGCAGCGTGACGATAACTTCAATTTTATTTCGCTTTTGACTGAGCAACTCCTGAAAAGCGATCTGTTTTTTGGTAGTAATCAGCCGCCAAATGCGCGACATCTGCTGGCCGATGGTGACGATCTGCGGCGACACCATCTCATCGACAGCCGGCGGCTCTGGCTTGATAGTCAGGGCGCGCCGGGCGGCGGTTAGCAGCGCCTTGAGGTTGCCTTCGCCTGGAATGAGCTTGGGTTCAACTTTGACCTGCGGCACCACCCGCACAAAACTACGCTGGCCTTGCTCTTCTAAGTCTCGCAAGTGACCGGCCAGCTCTTTAAACCGTTTGTAAATGATGAGCTGGCGGGCCAACTCATCGCCCACATCCTCCTCCGCTTCCTCGGCCAAAATCGGCGGCGGCCGGGGTAACAGCATCTCCGATTTAATCAAAATCAGTTTGGCGGCAATGACCAAAAAATCGCTGAGTTCATCGGGATCGGCTTGTCTCAGATCATCGAGATGGGCCAGGTATTGATCGGTCACTTGGGCCAGGGCGATTTTGGTGATGTCCATCTCTTCCTGCTCGATCAGGCTGAGCAGCAAATCGAGCGGGCCGGTAAAATCCGGTAAATCGACCCGGTAAATTGTTTCAAAATCATCAAATTCAATCATGCTAAACTATCCCAAAGGTCATATTAGAAGGATTATACCTCAACTGAATTAGCCTTCGCAACTGCACGATTTAGCTCATTTGTTCGATCAAGTTGTCATAACATTCCATTTATGCCATATTAGCTTGTCATAATGTTATTTTTACACTATATGCCCCCCCAAGCCTCATAAATTTGGCAACTACGTTTAACTTAATTAATTTATTATGTTATAATCTATTATGTAAAAGCGGCTTATGACAGGATTAACCAAATTCTTTAGCTAGGTAACTCGGATAACAAACGCAGCCGTGGAAAAACAAATCATATCTAAACCGACAATCTTTATCAGTTACAGTCGTAAAGACGAAGCCGAAAAAGAGCAGCTACTGGCTCACCTCAGTGTATTGCAACACGCCGGTCTTACCCAAGTCTGGAGTGATGATCAAATTGGGGCGGGCCACGACTGGCAGCAGGAGATTCAAGAAGTTATCACCCAGGCCCGGATTGCTATTTTCCTGGTCAGCGCTAACTACTTGACGTCAGAATTTATCCTGGGCCAAGAAGTCCCCACCTTACTCCATCGTCGTCAAATTGAGGGTTTAATCGTGGTGCCGATTATTGCCAAGGCCTGCGCCTGGCGCAAGGTCGCCTGGCTATCTCAACTGCAGGTCCGGCCCAATGACGGCCGACCCATCTGGCACGATGGCGGCCGCCACGCCGACGAGGCTCTGGCTCAAATTGCCGAAGAGGTGGCGGATATGCTCGAGTTTGTCTCACCCCTGTCTGAATTACTGCCTCAATATCCATTTACACTTCCCAATCGAAAACCATCCTTAAGAGATTTCCGCAATTGGTTACAAGGAACACGATCATGAAAAAGATACTATGTGTAGACGACGCGCCCGATATGCTCAAACTCCTGGCTCGAATGCTTGAAATGCGCGGCTATGAAGTCGCTATGGCCACCAATGGCTTAGAAGCCGTCCGAAAAGCCGAATCGTGGCAACCGAACTTAATTATCACCGATATTATCATGCCCTATATGGATGGCCTCGACGCCATCAC
>JAGRCC010000937.1 GCA_020433785.1 Anaerolineae bacterium | reverse complement strand
CCTTCGCTCTTTCAACGCGATGGCTTCAGCCTCGCGCGCTTTGGGACTTGCCCTGACATTGTCGAAGTGGTAGCTGTGCGCATTTGTTTACTGAAGATCAAACGGCAGCGGACTCTTCACGTGCTCAATGGTGGTTAACGTGTCCATGGTTCGCTCGCGCGCCTTCCGTTGAACAATTTTTTGCAGCGACGGCAGGTCGGTCATTAACTTCTCAAATCGCTCACGTTCCAGCGTCAGAAATAGGCTGGGTAAGATAGTTTGAACCGCGGCCCGCCGGGTGCCGCCTTCGACCAAGGCAATTTCGCCAAAGTAATCGCCGTCCTCCAGTTGAGCCAGGGTCACCCGCGCCCCGTCAGGTTCGGTGGTCAGCGACACCGCCACTTTGCCCCGCACAATGATGTAAAATTTGTCGCCGGCGCTGCCCTGAGTGAACACAATTTGCTCCGCGTCGAAATATTCGGACACAAACTGGTCGGCGATGGCGTTGAGGGTGGCATCGTCTAACTGGGCAAAGAGGGGGATGAAACGCAGCCGCGCGCCTCGAACCTCGGCATACTGGCCGTCGGCGCTGATAATAAAACCGCTTTGCAACTGCCACAAGCGTCGATAAAACTGTTTGTTTTTCAGCAAATCCCAATGCGTCCCCTGTTCGACCACCTGCCCGTTATCGACCACCACAATCTGGTCGGCCTCAACCACCGACGACAGCCGGTGGGTGACCGTGACCACCGTCCGCTCGCGGGCCAGCTTTTTGAGGGTTTGGTTGATGGCGGCCTCGGCTTCCAAATCCAAAGCGGCCGTAATCTCATCGAGCAGCAGCAGCGACGGCTGGTGCAGCAGGGCGCGGGCTAGAGCCACGCGTTGGCGCTGGCCCGGCGACAGCCATTTACCGCCCTCGCCGACCGGGGTGTGGTAGCCTTGCGGCAGCGCCACAATGGTCTCGTGGATTTCGGCCAGCCGGGCGGCGGCGATGACTTCCTCATCGGTAGCGTCGGGTTTGACCAGGCAAATGTTTTCGCGGATGGTGGTATTGAGCAGCGGCGCTTCCTGCAACACCACCCCGATTTGCCCCCGAAACGAGCGTTGATCGACCTGGCATAGGTCATAGCCATCGATCAAAATCTGCCCCTCGGACGGATCGTAAAAGCGCAGCAGCAGTTTGAGCAGCGTACTCTTGCCCGCGCCGCTGCGGCCGACAAAAGCAATCGAATGCCGGGCCGCGATGGTGAATGAAACGTCCTTAATCTGCAGGCTCTGGCCCGGATAGCCGAAGCTGACGCCGTCGAAACGAATCTGCTCCGAAATAGGCGGCAGCGTAACCGCCGAGCCGGTCACGGCGCTGTCGAGCGGCGCGTTCAGCACCTGTTCGATGCGCTCCAAGGCCGACGCCCCGGCAATCAGATTGCGCACGTAGATCGACAGCGCGGTAATGGCCCGCCCGGCCTGCGACAGCAGCACGATAAAGGCCGAGAAGGCCCCGATGGTTAACTGGCCGCGCCAGGCCAAATACGCCCCGGCGGCGATGGTTACGCCCAAAATCGCCATCTGCTGGATATCGGTCCAGACCACGACCATACTGCGTTGAAAATGAGGCACCCGCAGCCCTTTCTTGAGTTGCACCAGCCGCGAGGTGGGGCTGTCCGGCTCCTGGCCGATCAGGGCGGCAAATTTGCTGATGGCCAGGTCGTGCAGGCCAAAGGCCCGCAGCAGCGGTTGGGCGGCCACGTTATCTTGCACGGCGTGGGCCACGGCCGCGTCGTGGCAGCGCTCGCCGTAATCGGCGGCGGTCGATTTTTTGAGAATCCAGCGGGGAATAATGGTCATCAGCGGCAGGATCAGCGCCACCATCAGGCTCAATCGCCAGTTGAGGAAAATCATCGCGCCAATGGTAACCACCACCAGCAGTATGGCGCGCAGTCCTTCCACCGTCAGGTCGCGCAGCGTAGCCCGCAGGGTGATGATGTCCTGCGCAAAAAGCGTGGTGATTTCGCCGGGTTGGGTGTGGTCGAAAAAGCTAACGGGCAGGTGCTGCAAGTGGGTAAAGAGGTTTAGCCACAAATCCCGCTTGATTTTAGCGCCGACTTGGGCCTGAACATACGCCTGAACAATATCGCTCACGGCGTACAGGATAAACAGCCCGCCAATACCGCCGAGGATGAGGATGAGCATTTGCTCGTTTCGCGGCACAATGGCCGAGTCGATCAGGAATTTGAGCGTCAGGGGCAGGCTGGTGTGGAGCAAAACAGTGACCACCACGGTCAACATCAGCCCAATTTGCGCCGGCCAGTACGGCCGCAGGTAAACCCAAAAAGCGCGTTTGAGCAGTTTATTGATACTCCCGGACAGTCGAGCCGGTGGCTCTGTCTCCGCGAGCGGCAGCGGTTCGGTTGAGGCCGTATCCATATCTTGATTAGCCTTTGTTGTTAATGAATGGGTTGCTGAGTGACAACAGCGTTTAGAAAAATTGAAGGTAATTAATAACTTCAGTTCGATACATGAGCGTAGGTTGAGCTGAGCCGGAAATTTTGTCCTCTAGCGAACTAACGTTGGGTTTCATTCCGAGTTTTAGGGCCTGAATCTCCGGCGAAACCCAACCCTTGGGGCAACGGTGTATCGCCTTGATCCATTCAACCCAACCTACAAAAGAATTATCGAACTCAAGTTAATAGGGGATTATAGCGGAAGAGAGTCATTGAGCCAAAGCAAAAGGTATCTTTGTGGTATAGCCGACGGCTGAACGCTGACGGCTGACCGCTTGCGCTTCGCTAAAACCTGGCCGGCCTACCTATCCACAAACTCCTCACTTGACCAGTATCTTTTGCCCCGCTTTTCGCCTAAACTAATTATCAATAAAAGTTAACCTAGTTGTCAGCTTGCCGGTCAATGATCAGACAACCCACGTGCTCATTGCCGGTGATTGAGGAAGTAGGGAGAAAAAGAGTAAGCGTGCGAGGTTTTTTCCCTTAATCCCTACTCCTTACCCCCTACTCCCCGATTTAATCAGGAGATTAGAAAATGAATATGAAACAAGTTTACTCGGCGGTTAACGGTCACCCGACCGCTTCGGCTGTGGCAGAAACCGCCGCCGTCGATAAAACCCAGAAAGCTGTCACGGACCATCTTGAAGTTCAGCGGCAGCATCAGCAGTGGCTAAACCAGGCCAGAAAAGCGCAGGTTAAAAACCGCCGGCTGCTGGCCCTGCTGTCTCGATTAGAAAGCATCGTTTTGGATCGAGACGCCACTTTAGCCAGCCTGATGGATCGCATTGAAACCCACGACGCCGAAACCAAGTGGGCCGCCGTTGCTCCAGCCGACCGGTCAGGCGGCTCGGCCACCGCCCACCGCTCTTACCGCGCCGAACACGCCGCCGTCCGTGAAATTTTCGATCAGTTTGAAGGGGATGAGGAGAAATTTAACAGCCACATTAGAGGCGTGATTGAGGCTCTACTGCGCGTCCTGTAAATTTGAATGATGAATTATGAGGGATGAATGATGACAGCATTCGCCCCATAACCCTTCATAATTCATCATTCATAATTCATCAATCCGTTAGCTGCCGTTGGTGCTGGTCTGCACCGCGGTTCGGGTCAAGCCGGTCAGGCTGACCTCCCCGTTGGTCGAGACGGTGTCAGCCGAACTCGCCTCTGGCTTGCCGCCGAGAATAATGACCTCTTCGTACTCGATCTCGTCCGGTTTGGACGACGAGCGTTCGACCACCTCAAAGCCCCACTTCTGCAAATCGGGCGTAATGGTATGATCAAACTGAAGAATAATAATGTTGCCGGCGGCCATGCGCAGCGTTTCCCGCAAGCGGCGAAACGCCTCATCGCGAGCTATACGGCTGGATTTACGTTGTTTGCGATTGGCCGACGTTAATTTGCGATTGGCCACCAGCTGGTCGCGTACCTCAATCAGCCGGGCCAGATCGGGCGTGGCAAACCGCTCTTCTTCCGGGCGGCTTTGCTCTTTGCTGATGTAACTGTTCACAACCCGCATGCGTTCGCTTTTAGTGCCGGGAAAGATGATATTGCCGGTGGTTTGTTTAACTTCAAAGCCCCAGGCT
>JAGRCC010000090.1 GCA_020433785.1 Anaerolineae bacterium | reverse complement strand
ACCATTCGGGTCACCATCATCGCTTATGCGTTTGCCATAACCTTTGGTCTATTTGCCGGCTTGGGTCGGGTCTCAACCAACCCGGTTATTTATAATCTGGCTACGTTATATGTTCAAATTATGCGGGGGCTACCCATCCTCGTGACGCTGCTTTACGTTTCTTTTGTTATCATTCCCTTAGTAATTTCCCAAATTAATGCTCTGGGCGCTTATATGGCCAGCATCAATTTGCTATCTGAAGACAATGTGCTGGCCCTGTTAGGTGATCGTCGAGCCGGGTTAGAAGTCAACTTTGAAATCAGAGCAATTATCGCTCTGGCCATCTGCTACGGCGCTTTCTCTGCCGAAATCTTTCGGGCCGGCATCGAGTCGATAGGGCGGGGTCAAATGGAAGCGGCGCGGTCGCTGGGGATGAACTACTTTGAGGCGATGCGCCATATTATTTTGCCGCAGGCCATTCGGCGGGTGCTGCCGCCGCTGGGTAATGATTTTATTGCTATGCTCAAGGAATCGTCTCTGGTTTCGGCATTGGGGGTGCAGGATATCACGCAGTTGGGCCGGCTCTATTCGGCCAGTTCCTTCGAATATTTAAAAACCTATAATATGGTTGCCTTTTTGTACTTGAGCATGACTATTTTGCTCTCAATAGGCGTTAAATTTATGGAGACGAGGTTGAAAACCGATGGATAATCCAAAAGACGAAGCGATGGTTGTGATTGAAAATGTCTCCAAACATTTCGGCCATGTCAAAGCCGTTAATGACGTGAGTTTAAAGATTGAAAGTGGGGAAGTGGTCGTCATTATCGGGCCGAGCGGTTCCGGCAAATCGACCCTGCTGCGCTGCATCAACTTTCTTGAGGTGCCCACCGTGGGCCACATTTGGGTAGACGGTATTCACCTGAGCAAGAAAACCAAAAATATTAACGCCGTTCGCCGTGAGGTGGGCATGGTTTTTCAGCAGTTCAATCTTTTCCCGCATTTGACGGCGCTGGAAAACATCACGATTGCCCAACGTGTGGTCCGTAAACGGTCGAAACGGGAGGCCGTAGAAGTGGCGCGCCAGCAGTTGCAGCGCGTTGGCATCCCTGAGAAAGAAGGGGTTTATCCCGGCCAACTGTCCGGCGGCCAGCAGCAGCGCGTGGCCATTGCCCGCGCTCTAGCGATGAACCCCAAAGTCATGCTGTTCGATGAGCCGACCAGCGCGCTCGACCCGGAGATGATCAAAGAGGTTTTGGACGTTATGCTGGATCTGGCCAAAGAGGGGATGACTATGGTGGTGGTCACCCACGAGATGGGTTTCGCCCGTAACGCGGCTGATCGTGTTATTTTTATGGATGAAGGCAGCGTGGTCGAAGACACTACTCCCCATGACCTTTTCAACAATCCCAGTCATGAGCGGACTAAGTTGTTCTTGAGTAAGATATTGAAGTAGGCTTGACGGCCTAATTTTTCCGGCATAGTTGCCAGGCAACCGTATTTGTGTCACAATATCTAAATCAACTATTGTCGATTTGGTATTGGAAGCAGAGGAACTTTCTCCTGATTTTGGAGTTACATGACGGTTGACATATTAAAAAGCTATCCTCGTCTATGGACATTGGAGGAGGGGATAGCGATGGTGGTTACAGATTTACACGGCGATTGGGATGCCTACGAGCGATACCGCGATCGGTTTGCCCGCTTGCATGACGGAGGTCAGGCTGATTACCTTATTTTTATGGGTGATCTCATCCACGCCGAAAAAGCTAAAAATGACAAATCGCTGGAAATTGTCAGCGATATTCTGGCTTTGCGTCTAACCTATGGTGAGGCCGTCATCGTGCTGTGCGGCAACCATGAACTGCCCCATATTTACAACATAACCCTGGCTCGTGGCGACCATCACTTTACACCTGATTTTGAAAAAGCCCTAAGCCAAAGTGAGTGGCGAGATGAGATCACCAGCCTTTTTCATTCCCTTCCTTTTTATATCCGCACCCGAGCCGGCGTTAGCCTGACCCATGCCGGCGCGCCGGCCTTTACCGTTGAGCCGAAGCGGACTGTTGAGCTGTTCAAATGGAACCACCAACGCTTGCTCGATTGGGCAACGCAGTTAATGAGCCAAGAGGATATTGTTTCGCTGCGGCAGGGGTATTCTCAGCTAAATCATAACCTACCTTATGAAACGTTAGCCAAATATTTTTTGGCTGTGTCCGGCCCGGATGATCCGCGCTACGATGATCTTTTGCGCGGGTTCATTGCTACCAGTCATCCGGAGTTTGAGGCGCTATTGTGGCCGGCGCTGTTTACCCGCTGTGAGCAAGAGTACGGCCTGGCCGATCATCGCATATTTGTCGATGCCTTGCTTCGGGCTCTATCTACCGAATTTTCAGCCCAGAATTTTTTAGTTACCGGCCATATTACCATTAAAGGCGGCCATGAAACGGTGACCAGACAGCATCTTCGGTTGGCCAGTGCTCATCATGCCACACCCCGACGCGCCGGACAATATCTCCTTTTTGATACGGCCTGTCCCGTTGATGGTATGGGCACTCTGGTTAACCAGCTAGGCACCGTTTTTTAAGACCAAATTTCGAACAAAAAAAGGTCCGGCAGATATCTGCCGGACCTTTTTTTGTGTCAGAACTACTTATTCGCTAAAAATTTGATACGGTTTAAGCCGGCTCAAACGCCAGGTAGGTGCGCTTGGCATCGCCCTCGCCGCGCTCAACCAGCTTGGCTTTGAGTTCCATGCCGACCTTAATCGACTCGGGCTTAGAAACATCAACCCCTAAAATCTGTCCGGCGACGGAGGGACCTTCATCTAGCTGAACGATACCCGCGCAGTAAGGATTTCTGAAGTTGTAACCCGCTTCAACCATAGTGGTAGGACCAACCGTGATCACGGTAAAGGCGCGAAGTTTGCCATTGCCTGATACTTCAGCCCATTCCATGTTGGTGCTGTGGCTTTCAGGGCACATTTGACGAGGCGGCACATACAGTTGGCCACTGTCGACGCAACGCGCTCCCATAATTTTGCCATCAGCCAGATATTTGTAATAGGATGCAGAATTGAACTCTAAGTCTCCATTAGTACCCATAATCTTATTTCCTCCCGAAGATATGAACGAAGCAGCTTTCACCGGTACCGCCAACATTGTGGGTCAACCCGATATCGATATCGCCTTCCAACTGGCGCTCGCCGGCCTCACCACGAATTTGCTTCCAAACTTCAACCACTTGCCCGGCCCCAGAAGCGCCGACAGGGTGACCTTTTGACTTCAAGCCGCCTGAGCTGTTGATCGGTCGCGGTCCGCGTAGGGAGGTGATCCCTTCTTCAGCCGCTTCGAAGCCCTGACCGGCTTTAAAGAAGCCTAAATCTTCGGTAGCCACCACTTCGGCTACGGTGAAGCAGTCGTGAACTTCGGCCACTTTGATGTCTTTAGGTGTAACACCGGCTTGTTCGTAAGCTTGCTGAGCCGCCGCTTTGGCTGATTTGAGCGTGGTCAAATCCGATCGATACCGCAGCGTGACATCGCTGGCCTGACCACTACCAAGGATGTGCAGCGCGTTATCGCTAAAGTTTTTGGCGATAT
The DNA here is from genome assembly GCA_020433785.1 of Anaerolineae bacterium. The sequence goes on along the minus strand of JAGRCC010000090.1, from coordinate 779 downwards.
CTTCGGAAACCAGCAACAGGGTAGCCGCCCCGTCGGACACCGGCGAGCAGTCGAACAGCCGCATGGGCCAGGCGATGATCAGGTTGGCCCGATCGTCGTGCATGAACTCCATTTCATCGGTCCAGGACGGAATCGGTTTGCCTTTCTTTTCGGCAATTCTTTTCTTATCAGCCATAATATCGATGATGCGCTGGCCGAATTGGGCTTTGGGGTTGAGCGAACCACTGTTGTGGTTTTTCAGCCCGACCGACATCCAGGACTCTGGCGTGGCGCCGTACTTATCCATGTAGGCCGTGGCGATTGAAGCGTAAAAGCCAGGGAAGGTGTAACCGGCCGGCACGTCGTACAGTGCGTCAGACGCGGTGGCTAGCGTATCGGTTACTTCAGATGTGGGCAAATCCGTCATCTTTTCAATCCCGCCAACCAGGACCATATCATACATACCGGATGCGATAGCCATAATACCACTGCGCAGGGCGGCGCTACTGCTGGCGCAAGCATCTTCACAGCGGGTAGCCGGACGTGGGGTCAAGCCAACGGCGTCGGTCATGAAGGGGGCGGTGTGTCCTTGACCTTCAAAGAGATCGCTACTGTAGTTGCCAATAAAGATCGCTTCGATATCATTGACATCCACACCTTTGTCAACCGAGCCTTGCATTTCGGTAAAGGCGTCAACAAAGAGGTCACGCGTAGCCCGGCCGGGGAAAGCCCCAAACTTGCTCATACCGGCACCAACGATCGCGACTCCGCGATTTAGCTTTTTCATACCAACCTCCTAT
>JAGRCC010000936.1 GCA_020433785.1 Anaerolineae bacterium | reverse complement strand
TGGCGATGAGTTGAGCCATCTGCTCGCCGCCGGCGGGGATGGCTTTGAAGCCCCAAGTGCCCCAGCCGGTGGTGATGTAGAAGCCCTCGACGCCGGTTTTACCCATAATCGGCGAATAGTCGGGACTCATATCGCACACGCCGGTCCACTGCCGTAAAATGCGCAGGTTGCGTAGGAAGGGCAGCAGGGTGATGGCCCGGAAAGAGCAGCTTTGCAGGAAATGGTGACCCGAGTTGTACGAGTAGCTCGGCTGGCGGTCGATTTCCGCGCCGATGAGCATCTCGCCGCGCGCTGTTTGCGACACGTAGAACAGCAGGCTGGTCGAGGCCACAATCGGATTAAAGGTCAGTTCGTAGTGGTTGGTGACGTAAGCTTGCAACGGATGGGTCCGAATGGGTAGGCGCAGTCCGGCCATTTTAGCCAGCGTGGTGACGTGTCCACCTACCGCGCTGAGCACCACCTTGGCCGATATCGGCCCGGCCGTCGTTTCGACGCCGGTCACGCGGTCGCCGTCCATGAGCAGGCCGGTGACGGCGGTGCGTTGATGGATACGCACCCCGCGCCGGTTGGCCCCTTCGGCCAGGGCCCAGTTGACCCGATCGTGCCGGGCCGTCGAGCCGGCCGGGTGGTACGAACCGCCGATGACCGGCCAAGCCCCACCGCCGCTCAAATCGATTTCGGGGCAAATCTCTTTGATCTGTTTGGGCGTCACATATTCGGTTCTGGCTCCAAAGGCGGTGTTAATCTCGGCCCGGGCCACCTCGGCTCGAACGGCGGCTTCGGTGTGGGCCAGCCACAGCAAGCCCTTTTGCTTGTGCATGATCCAACGGTCGGTTTCGGCCTCCAGTTGGTAATAGAGATCGACGCTGCGCTGGTAGAAACGCACGGCTTCGGGGATGCCATAATTAGAGCGGATGACGGTGGTGTTGCGCCCGGAGTTGCCGCCGCCGATGTAGCTGCGCTCTAAAACTGCCACATCGGTGATCCCGTGCCGCGTCGCCAGAAAGTAGGCGGTCGATAGGCCGTGCCCGCCACCGCCGACAATCACCACATCGTAATGTTTCTTAGGCTCGTGCCATTTGAACTGAACCTTCTTTTCCATGAATTCGTTCATGCCATACGCTCCTCGAAATCGGCGATGAGGGGGGCCGGGACGATCAAGAGTACCCGGCCGGCTTCAAACCATAGCTTCGTGGCGATACCGGCCACGGCCCCTTGAGCGAAGGCCGGACGTTGGCCGGGCAGATCCCACTCACAGGCCCGTTCCAGAAACGCCAGGGCCTCGGCCTCGGGCAGCCAGACACCGGCGTAGCCTGAGTCGGCGATGATAATGGCGTACGGGTCATCGAGCGCCGGGTTAGCAACGGGCGGCGTGACCAGCAGTTCATCGGCGGCCAGGCGCAAGGCCAGCGTCCCGTCCGGCCATTTAGCCGCGTCGAGCGCGGCGGGGGTAGCCACAATGCGGGTGGCGGGCAGTCGTTTAAGCTCGGGCACGGTGGGCCTCCTGGTCATAGAATGGGGTTTCGACCCGGCGGGCCGGACGGCTGTCAATCGTGACCACCGGCGGCAGTTGACCGTCGAAGAAATAAAGCCAGCCCAACATGACCGCTTTACTCAACACCGGCGACCAGGTACTGGAGGTGACATGGCCAGCAAACTGATCGTTGTGCCAGATCACCGCCCCCTCAATTGGAGCGGGACCGTCCATCTCAAAGCCGACTAACTGCTTATCCAGCGGCAGCTTGTTGGTGCGGACAATCGCCTGGCGGCCCACAAATTCCGGTTTAGACAGCTTAACCGCCCACTCGTGGGCGATGCGGCGCGGCGTTGAGTCAAAGGCGGTATCCTGCCCGACGATAATATGCCCTTTTTCCAGGCGCAGCTTCAACAGCGTTTCGATGCCATGCGGCTTGAGGCCCAAATCGGCCCCCAACTCCAGCAGCGCCCGCCACAACCTGACCGAGTCCTGGGCCGGATGGTGCAGTTCGTACGACAGTTCGCCGGTGAAACTTAGCCGGAAGACGTGGCACGCCACCCCGGCGACTACCCCTCGCGCGTGGCCCATATAAGGCGGGCGGTCGGTCAGCCCGGCCCGGTCCAGCAGCTCGTTGGCCAGCGGGCCGGTGACGT
>JAGRCC010000935.1 GCA_020433785.1 Anaerolineae bacterium | reverse complement strand
CTGCCTACGTATTAATCGCTGTTTTTGGTAATGTGGGCAACTTTGGATTGCCCTTGATCAGCTTTAGGCTGGGGGACGAGGCGCTTTTTGCCGCCACGGTTTATTTCTTGGCTATCATCATCATTGCCTTCGTCATTGGCGTGGCTGCGGCCAATTGGAATCACAAAGGGAGTATGAAGGCGGCTTTAGAGGTCTTGAAAACACCGGCCTTAATCGCGATGGTGCCCGCTTTCTTTTTTACCAGTAGTAGTTTTGATCCACCTCTATTTTTATCCCGAACAGCAGCCCTCCTTGGCGGCGCGATGGTGCCGACAATGCTGGTCACGCTCGGGATCAGTATGAGTCAGGTGGGGCGGATTGAGATTTCGCGTGATGTCTACATTGCCAGCGCCATCCGGCTGATCGGCGGACCGGTTTTAGCGTTTTCTTTAGTGGCCTTTTTTGGCCTGTCCGGCATCGAGCGCGGCGCCGGGATACTGCAAGCCAGTATGCCGACAGCCGTCTTGGCCAGTATTATCGCCATGGAGTATGATTTGCTCCCCGAGTTTGTGACCACGACGGTTCTATTCACGACCGTCGTCAGTGTGATTACCCTGACCACCGTTCTAGCTTTGGTTTAAGCCATAGAAATTCAGATGCGCAGTAATACTTTTGCAAAGTTAAAGCAAAACCCTCTCTTTCTACTAATCATTGTTATCTTGACGATCATTGCGCTTGTAGGCGCCTGGACTCGCTGGCGTTATATGCAAGCCAGCGTTTTTCAAATCGATGAGTTTATCTCGATGCTGGCCATTCGCATGATTTTGGAAAAGGGGAAACCCATCCTTCCTTCCGGCCTGTACTATGACCACGGTCTTGTCTTTTCCTATATTGGGGCGCTGATCGCTTATGCAGCCGGCGACAATCTATTGGCTGTGCGCTGGTGGAGTCTGATTGCCGGTGTGGTGGCTGTGGTGGCCCTATGGGTGACGGCCTGGCGGCTGTACGATTCGCCCTGGTGGGGTTTGATCCCGGCCCTGTATCTGGCCCTCGATCCGAATGCGATCCAATGGGGCGGGCGCATTCGCATGTATAGCCAGGCCGATTTGATCGTTATTTTTTGGGTTTTATTGGCCTGGTTAGGCACGCTTGACGGCGAACGCCGTTGGGCGCGCTGGCTATTGATCGCTCTGATTTGGGTCGGGTTGAATACGCACCTGGTATTGCTACTGCTTCTCCCCCCCTTAGCTTTCGCTTTGCTGGTCACCTGGCTGGTTAGACATCGACGATTTTCTCTGAACCAAAAAACAGCGCCAGTCGCTGACTTAGCCTCTCCAACACATTCAACCTTAAAAATTCAACCGGACGTCCCCGACCCCCATCAGTTAATTCTTCAACTCCAAAAGGGTCTATCTTTATCCAGAGAGCTTATGATCGATCTTTTCCTGGCTATTGCCGTGATCGCGGTGGCTTTCTGGAGTGGTCAACAAAGCTTTGTCGCCAGTTATACCGTTGACTCCAGCGTTCCCGACACGGACACCGAGGCCATCAATCCCGATCCCGTCAACGATGTAATCTCGTTTGAGTTGAGCGACACCCGCTGGCTCGCCCTGGAGCACTATCTCGACAATGGCGTCCTGCGGCGCTATTCGGTACTGGCGCTGCTGGGTTTAGCCGCCATCGGCGTCGCGCTCGTTCGAGGTCGCCTGGAGCGAGCCGATTTAGGCGGATTGTTCATCAGCCTGATGACGCTTAGCCTCATGCTGGGCATGCTGCTCTTTGTGGCCGATACCTGGCACCAAGTGCGCTACTATTTTCTACTAATTTTCCCGCTGATCTTACTCCTGAGCGCGTATGGGATACGAGCTATGTTCAATAGTACCCTCTGGTTGACGCGCCGGTTGGCTTTGGGCGGGACTAATACAGCCAATGTAGCCGGTATCGCTGCCGTATTGTTGGTTGGCGTGCTCTGGCCGTTACCCTCGTTATGGAGCGGGGCAGGGCAAGCCATGTCCGGCAGCACCAATACGCCGAACCGCTACCCATCGGCCTTTGAAGTGGTTAATGCCAGCCGCGCTCCCGGTGACCAAATTGCCACGATTCGTCCGGAAGCAGCCTATCTTTTCTCCGGATCGCTCGATTACTACGTGAACCATAGCTCCCCGGTGCTCATCCCCGGCGAAGGCGGCTGGTATGATGGCTATACCGGCGCGCCTTATCTCGACAATGTCCGGGCTTTGCGCCAGGCTTTAGCCCGCCCTGGTACATTGTGGCTGGTCATCGACGATGAACGGCTGTACAATCACCTAGAACCGATTTTCGCCCAGTATATTCTGGCGCATTTAGACCTGGTCGAGACCATCGACAACGTTCTTGTCCTACAAGAAGGCACTTACGATGACCCACCCTACCCTGCCGAAACAACGCCCCCGCTGGCGACGCTGGCCAGCAATATCCAATTGGTCGATTACACCATCGATGCGGCAGCCGGGCCGGGACAACCCGCCCGCCTGACGACCTTTTGGCAAAATACCCGCACGTTGTGGCTCTTCAAAATCTTCGTTCACCTGCGCGATCAAACCGGCGCTACCCTCGCTCAAGCCGATTTCGCCCCTCTGGAACAAATCGACGAACATCTGCGGGAAGCCATGGTGGGCCGAAGCAGTTCCGATATCATTCCGCTGACCACTAGCCTGACCCTTCCACCGGAGTTGCCCCCCGGCGAGTATCGTCTTTACATCGGTGTCTACCATCCGGTGGCCTTAGAGCGGGTACCCGTGATCGATGATCAGAGTGGCGAGAACGCGA
>JAGRCC010000089.1 GCA_020433785.1 Anaerolineae bacterium | reverse complement strand
TATCCGTTGAGTAGATAAACTGATAGGAGTACAAAATGGCTCATAAAAAAGGGGGCGGTTCTAGCCGCAACGGTCGAGATAGTAACAGCCAGCGCCTTGGCGTTAAGAAATTTGGCGGCGAAGCGGTTAGCTCCGGTAATATTATTGTGCGGCAGCGCGGCACCAAGTTTCATCCCGGCGCGAACGTGGGTTTGGGTCGTGATTACACCATTTTTGCCATAATTGATGGGTACGTGAAATTTGAGTATGCCCCTAACGGCAAAAAGCGAATTAGCGTTTATCCTGAAGCCAGTTAATCGATTCGGCCGGTTTCGTCAATTTCTTAAGAGGACTTAAATTATGAGAAAAGATATTCATCCAAAATGGTACCCCAACGCTAAAGTGATCTGCAACGGTGAAGTTGTGATGGAAGTCGGATCGACGAGCCCCGAACTGCGGGTTGACGTTTGGTCCGGAAACCACCCGTTCTACACCGGTGAACAGCGCATTATCGACAGCGGCGGTCAAGTTGAGCGCTTTATGAATCGTTTGAGCAGCTACAGCAAAGCTAAGGAAGATGCTACCAAGCGTCAAACAAAAGCGATACAAAAAGCCGAACAACGTTTCGCTAAACAACAATTGGCCGCGCTCGACTTGAATGATCGGGTTTCACAAATTCTGCTCGATAATAACATTGTGACTGTGGGCGACTTGTCCACCAGACTCGATAAAAATATTAAGAGTTTACTGGCTATTGAAGGGTTGACCCAACCAGACCTTGATAATGCCAAAACGGTGCTTGAAAAGGCTAAAGCTAATTTCCTGGCTCGCGTTTAAGCGTTTAATCTGATTTCTGAGGGTATATTCAGTATACTCTGAACCTGTAGGCAATTTTCTGGGCAGACTAAAGCGAGTCTGCCTATTTTTTTTGGAGGGAATGCGTGTATTACGGTTATAATGGCGGTTGGATTGAGCTGATTTGTGGCAGTATGTTTAGCGGCAAAACCGAAGAGCTAATTCGACGATTGATCAGAGCGGAAATTGCCAAACAAAAAGTCCAAGTCTTTAAACCGCAATTAGATCAAAGATACAAAGCCGGTAAAGTTAGTTCTCACCGGGGTAATCATTTTCAGGCGACCGTGGTTGAGAGCGCTGAAGAAATTTTCTCATTGGTTGATCCCGATACCAATGTCGTCGGCATTGACGAAGTCCAGTTCTTTGACTGGCATATTGCCGAATTGTGCGAGACCTTAGCGGACAGCAACCGGCGGGTCCTCTTAGCCGGTCTCGATCTGGATTTTCGGGGGGAACCGTTCGGCCCGATGCCGCTCTTGCTGGCACTGGCTGAGAATGTGACCAAACTCCAAGCCATCTGTATGGTCTGCGGCGCGCTGGCCAGCCGAACCCAACGGTTGATCGATGGCCGGCCGGCCAATTATGACGATCCGGTCATTATGGTCGGGGCTAGTGAGGTTTACGAAGCCCGCTGCCGGATGCATCATCAGGTGCCGCGCTCGGAGAAAGCCTGATGCCCTCGACTGATACGTCGCACGCTCATGATCCACTGCGACCGCACGCCCATGACCCCAACCCGGAGCCGCCTTCTCCCGACTCTGCCTTAGTTTTCGTTCGACCTAACGGTCAGGAAACCCGCATAACCGTCGCCGATCTCGAACGGCTGCCACTGACGTCCATTCCCAACTGCTACATCGTCAGTACCGGTCACGGTACAAGCGGTCCGTTTACCTTCGGGGGCGTGACCCTGCTCGACTTCATTCAAAGCCAAATTCCGTCAACGACCCATTGGTCGGAGGTGGAGGTTATCAGCGCCGATGGCTTCGGTAATCGGGTTTTCATCGAAGAACTGCTTGAACCGGACCCGGCCGGACCAACCCTGCTGAGTTACCTGATGGATGGCCAGCCGCTCACCCGCCCACAGGGGCTGATCCGCATGATTGTCCCCAGCGAAAAAGACGACGCCCTGCGGCAGGTCAAGTGGGTGGGTAAGATTGTAGTGAAGTAGAGGTTGGAGACAAGGAGATTAGAGATTAGGAGATAGTCAAATCTCACTGCTTAATTTCTCTATCGTGATATAATCAGTAGTTTGCCCAGCCTCCTTCCATATGCTCTACTTACCTTTGTTGCTGCGAACTATTGTTAATTGGCTAGGTTTTTATGATCCGAGTATCACCATGCCGCTAGAGTTTTCTTCTGAACCCAAACGTATCATCTTATTAATGCGCAATAGCACTTATCGGGGGCAGGCATTTTACGAAGCCGCTAAAAAACTGGACATCGAGGTTGTGACCGGTCTGGATATCCACCCTGATCTGGCTGACTATTGGAAAGTGCCACTGGCCCTTCAATTCGATCAGCTTGACGAGTCGGTGCGAAAGGTTATTGACTTTACCCGGCAAAAACCGGTGCAGGCTGTGCTGTCGGTTGATGATAGCGCTTCGCTGGTCGCAGCCAAAGCCAGCGAGGCTCTGGGCTTGATCCACAACTCCAGCGAGTCGGCGCTGGCGGCGCGCAACAAATACGATATGCGCCGTATGTTTGCTGCCGGCGGTGTAGCGTCGCCCCAATTCAGGCTGTTCGATATGACCGACGATCCCCATCAAATAGCCGCCGAGGTGAGCTTCCCCTGTGTAGTCAAACCGCTTCTGCTCTCCGGCAGTCGCGGTGTGATGCGGGCTAATACCCCGGCTGAGTTAGTCGATGCCTTCAGGCGATTGGGCCGTATGCTGGCCGGACTGAACCGAGCGCCCGGTTCGACTCAGATTTTGGTTGAGGATTACATCCCCGGCGTTGAAGTTGCCCTGGAAGGCGTCATCGACGGGGACGGGCTGAAAGTACTGGCCTTGTTCGACAAGCCCGATCCCTTGGTTGGACCTTTCTTCGAAGAAACGATCTACGTCACCCCCTCCCGTCTGCCTGACGAAATCCAGACCGCGATTGCGACCTGCGCGGATCGAGCCGCGCAAGCATTGGGCTTACGCTTCGGCCCGGTCCATGCCGAACTGCGCGTCAACGACGCCGGACCGTGGCTGGTCGAGATGGCCGGCCGTTCCATTGGTGGGCTTTGCTCGCGGACGCTGCGCTTTGGTCTTAACAATATGGCTCTGGAAGAGTTGATTTTACGCCAGGCGGTCGGTTTAGAGATCGATTCATTTAGCCGGGCGACGGAAGCGAGCGGCGTGATGATGATTCCCATTCCGATGGCCGGAATCCTGAAAGCTGTGGCGGGCGTCGAGGCGGCTGAACAGGTGCCGGGCATCGAGTCGGTCGAAATTACCGCTAAACTTAACCAGCCCCTCACCCCACTGCCGGAGGGCGACAGCTATCTTGGGTTTATTTTTGCCAGGGGAGAAACGCCGGATGGGGTGGAAACGGCTTTACGCCAGGCTCACCGGCAGCTTGATTTTACCATTCAAGAAATGCTGCCGGTAATTTAGGGGAGATTGGAAATTGGAGATTGGTAACTAGAGATTGATCACCGGTGTGCGACTTTGACACGCCAGCCTCAAATCTCTAGTCTCCAGTTACTTCCTTGAAGGACCGCCGCCTTTGCCGCTGCTCGCCTGCGATGAGCTTTCCGGCGACCAGCCGTCCGGCATTTGAGCGTCTTCACCAAAGAAGAACTCTTCCATCTGCTCAACCAGAAATTTGCGATGGTTGGGGTCGGCTAAAACCAACCCGTAATGATTGATCAACAGGACTTGATGTTCCACCCACATTTGCCAGGCTTGTTGGGAAATATTATTGTAGATGCGATCACCCATTTCCCCAGGGAAGGGTGGTTTTTCCAGACCGGGGAGTTCTTTACCTATTTTGACACATTGGACCATTCGAGGCATTTTGTTCTCTCTCATTTATTAGATTTCGCTGCTAAATAAATAAGTAACGTCGTCTAGTTACTATAGAGAATCTGAATTCGAAAGTCAAAAATTGGTAGCTGCTTGTGTTACGTGTACTATTTTTTGGGATGACTGGCCACTTTTCAATACCGCCGCTGGAGCGACTGCTCGACTTAGGGGTTGACCTATGCGGCGTCATCGTACCGGCAGCGCTGCCCCACTCAGATGGCGCGCCTCAACTGCTCTCCGTCCCACCCTCACCCCCAACTGATTTGCCTGTGATTAATCCTTATCTGGAGCGAAATATTATTCATTTGGCCTGGGTTAATAACCTGCCCGTATGGGAGGTTGGCTCGTTGTCAATGCCAAAGTCCCTAGAGCTAATGACCCGCCTCAAACCTGATCTGATCGTCGTGGCCTGTTTCACTTTGGTGTTCCCTAAAGCCCTGTTGACCCTGCCTCGCTACGGCTGCCTCAATTTGCACCCGTCGCTTCTACCCCGCTATCGAGGCCCGGCCCCCCTGTTTTGGATCGCACGCCAAGACGAACGCTTAACCGGCGTCACTCTGCATATGATGACTGAAGCGCTCGACAGCGGCGACATTGTGGCCCAGACTCAGTTCGAGCGACCCGAGGGCATCTCTGAGACCGAGTTGGAACAGCGCTGCGCCATCGAGGGATCGACCTTGTTGGTCAATGTCGTTGAGCAGCTCAAATTGGGTCATCCGCTGCCGCGCCGGCCCCAAATCGAGACCGAGGCCAGCTATTTCCCCTGGCCTGCCGCCGCCGATTTTCGAATACCAACGGACTGGCCGGCTCACCGCGCGTTTAATTTTATACGCGGGGCTGTGGACTGGCCGTTGTTTATTTCAGTGGGGGATGTCGATTTTTATATCCGCAAGGTCTTATCTTATAGTCAGAATCATCGGTTGGAGTCGTCTCATCAGCTTATCGGGGATGAACTGTGGGTTCAATTTCAGCCGGGGGGCCTGCGGGCCAAAATTCGATAACCAATCGCGATTAAATTCTCCCAGTGTTTCCATCTTTAAGGTGTCAGCGCCAGCGTTGCTAATTCCACCGCGTTGTCCGGCTGTGGCTGGCCATCGACCACAACCGGCAAGCGTTCGCCCGAGGCGGGATCGTACATGCCGATCAGCAAGCGATAATCGCCGGGCGGCGCGCCGTCTCGCAGTGTGAGTTGGTAGCGATCAACCACGCGGTCCTGCTCGCTCCAGGCGGTGGTCGGGTAGCGGCCGGCTTGAGGGGGATTGTCCCACTGCGCCCACACTTGCCCATCGGGGCCGATCAGTTGGGTGAAGACGGTGTAGTCCGTGTCGATTTTGGCCGTCGATTGCCAGTACAAAGCCAGCGAAACGGTTTTGGGTGAATCCGAAAAGTTCGGATTTACCTCGAAGCCGGTGAGTTCGATGGCTTCGCCGAGGTGCGCCTTGAACGGCTTGGCCGGAGCCATAGCGTGGGCTGGATCGAGTAGGCGAATAGTTACCGGATAGAGGGCATTGCCCAACGGTCCGGTTTCATCCATCGGTGGTAGAACTTCATAACCGTCCGGCAGCGACTTATCCTGGCGCAGCAGGCTGACCTCCAGCCGGTACAATCCCGGCGGCGCATCTGGTTTCAGCCGGAGGGGATAGGTTTCCTCGACCATCTCGCCGGGAACCCACAACACATTCGGATAGCGGTCGCCGAGCGTCGCCACCCGTTCCCCGCCAACGTTGAAATCCTTATCCAGTAATTTAAGCGCGATAACTAAAGGATCGGCCATCCAGCGGCGGGTTTGCCAGCGGAGGGTGATAGGCAGTTGGGGAGTAGAGAGTAGGGAGTAAGGAGTAGGGAGTAGGGAGTGCGGAGTGGGGAGTATCGGAGTTGGTTCAGTAGCAGGGAGTTGAAGCGTTAATGGAGTGAGGGTTTGGCTGAAGGTGAGGGTGGCGGTGACGGG
>JAGRCC010000088.1:426-11996 GCA_020433785.1 Anaerolineae bacterium | reverse complement strand
TTGCTCAACGAAGACCCCTGCCCCAACCTGAGCCGGGGCAATCCGTTTTCGCCGGTCGCGAAAAAGAAATTGGTCTGTACCGACTTCATTTTCACCGCCCTAAAGACCACCCGCAAGTCCGCTTAATCACCGCCGTCTCCGGTCCCGGCGGCGTTGGTAAAAGCCGGCTGCTGGATGAACTGGAGTGGTACCGGCCTGATCAAACCATCTACAGCCGCATCGACGACAGCGCCTTGTTCGGGCACGATGCCGTCAACCTACTGTGGGCCATCGCCGATGGACTGCATCGAGCCGGTGAGCCGGTGCCTACCCCCCGGTTCAACCGGCTGTTCGAACTGCGCCAATCGCTGCGCGAAACCGCCTTGGCCCGCACCATCGATGCGCGCCAGGTTGCCCGCCATTTTGAGCGGCCGGTTTTGCTGGGCCTCGATCCCACGCTAGAGTCTTCTTCACCCGATCTCGATCAATTCGCTAGCCTGCGTTGGTCGGCTGACGAGCTGGCCCTCGCCTTTGAATCGCCAATTACGCTGCTGACGGAAGCGCTAGTTATGGATTTGAACCAAAGCGTCGGGCGTAGACCGTATGAAATAAGCGATGGCGGCGACAGGCTTAGCCCGGATAATGCCGAAGCCAATTCTGACCTGGCCGAGGCGGTTGATCGGATCGTCTTGATCTTCGATGATTTCGACCGGCTGCACCCGGCGGCGCGTGAGTGGCTGCTGACATACCTGCTGGGTCACCTGCGCGACGCGATTGACTGCGATCTGCGCTTGGTGCTGGCTGGGCGGGAACCGCTGCCCGATGATGATGACGCCTGGACGCCGTGGGTCGATGTGATCCTGCCGCTGCCGTTGGCCCCCTTTACCCCGACCGAGATGGTCGATTTTATGCAGAAGAACACCCACCTGACCGATCCGGCGGCCATCGAGCCGATCAGCCAGGCTACCGGCCGGCTGCCGCTGTGGTTGAGCGTTTGGCTAACCAGCGGGGCAGCCTCGGCTCCTCGGGGTGAAGGCATCGATCTGCTGGCCGGGTTAACCGAAACGCAGCGCGGCTGGCTAACGGCCGCCGCCCGGCTCGGCTCGTTCGACCAGCCTCGTTTGGCTCGATTGCTCGGCCCGGAAGCGGGGCGCACTGCTTTTTACTGGTTAATTAGCCGGCAGGCGTTGATCAAAATCAATGAGCTGTTGGAGCAGTTCGAACTACACCCCACCTTGGCTGAAGCGCTGCTTGAAACCGACCCAACTGAAGCGGTTGATCGGCGCAACCTGCTCGATTATCTCGATGCTGAACTGGCCCGGCTCCAAGCCGATCTCCGGCCCGCATTGGCGGCTCCGGCTCCCACGCCCCAACCGCGTCTCAACAGCGGCCAGATTCTCCCGCCGGTCAATCTCGGCGGCAGTCTCGCGCCTATCCCTACCCCGGTGACCAGCCCCCCTTCAGACACAGCCTCGCCGACAGCCTCAATCAAATATCGCACCACCGCCCTCGAACGCCTTCGCCACACCCTGGCCACAGACGAAACCCAAGTCGCCGACTTTCTCTATCCCATCAGCCTCACCGCCCTCACCTACCAACCCGCCCTCCTCCTCGACCTCCTGACCTATCTAAAGGAATCCGGATACGCTCATTCCGACGACCATTCTCAATTCTCAATTCTCAATTCTCAATTCTCTACTTGGCTTTCCGGCCGCTGGACCGATCTCCGCCCCATACTCACCGAACTTTTATCCGGCGACCCATTACCCGGCCCGATCCAAGCGATGGCTCACAGTTGGTTGGGTTACAGTTACCAGGTGGATAACGAACCCGGTCCGGCCATCGAGCATTACAGCCGGGGGTTGCAGCTTGATGATGACGCGCCGCTCTACATCGAGCGCGGTTTGGCCTACCTGGCTCAGGGCGATTTTGAAAGCGCCATCGCCGATTTGAGTCAGGCGATGGCGAGCCGGCCGGACAATGCCGCGTTGTATCATCTGCGCGGGCAAGCCTATCGATACCTGCCCACTGCCGATCCCTTGCGGGCCGTTGACGATTTCGACCAGGCCATCCGCCTCGATGCCGACAACCCCGCGCTATTAATCGATCGCGGTCAGGCCTTTGCCCGGCAGGGCGATTATGATCGGGCCATCGAAGATTATGCCAAAGCCATTCTCTTAAAACCGGGCGAGGCGATGCCCTACTTTTATCGCGGCCTGGCTTACGCCGATCTGCAAGAGCTGGCCCAGGCGGCCCGTGACTTTAGTCGGGCCATCGAACTTCAGCCCGACAACGTCGAAGCCTATTTCCGGCGCGGCCTGGCTTACGCCGCTCAAGACCAACTCGATCAAGCCATCGCCGATTTCAGCCGCACGATCGAACGCGACCCTCGCCATGCCGTCGCCTATCAACAGCGCGGTCTGGTCTACCACCGGCAAAACAACCCGGATCAGGCCGTCGCCGATTTCGACCAGGCCATCCGCCTCGATCCCACCGATCGCCTTTCTTTATATAACTTAGGGGTAGCCCTTCTTCAACGCCGCGACCCCGTTCGCGCCATCCGCTACTTCGACCGCGCCTTGGACGGGATCGATGAAACAGAGTTGCAGAGTAGCAGAGTAGCAGGGGGACAAGGCGGCAAAGTGGCAGGATCGGAAAGTGGCAGAGGTACAGGGGGACAAGGAGACAGGGTTGCAGAGGGGCAAACTGGCAAGGTAGCCAACTCAATCTCCAATCTCCAATCTCCATTCCCCAATTATCAATTATCAATTATCAATTATCAATTGCCCCTCAATTATCAATTATCAATTAAAGACGTTTACTACCAACGCGGCTTGGCTTACACCATGCCGCCCGCCGAAAACTTTGCGCGGGCCGTTGAAGATTTTGAGCGGGCCTTGGCTCTGGCGCCTGAGGATGCTCACCTGTACACCCGGCGCGGCCTGGCTTACGCCGAGCAAGGTGATTATGAGCGGGCCATCAACGATTACAACCGGGCCATCGAACTCAGCCCTGGGCTGGCTGTGGCATTTTATCAGCGCGGTATGGCCTACAGCCGTCGAGAGCAGTTTGAGCCGGCGATTGAGGATTACGATCAGGCCATCGATCTCAGCGAGCAGATTAAACAACCCGCCGCCGTGGAGGTGCTGGCCGAGGGTGAGCAGTCGCCGGTCACGGTGAGCACTCCCCAGCCGGTTGGCGCGGCTGAGGTTATCGATGCGCCGGTTCATACCGAAATACTCGACGAAACCGGCGAAACGATCGACTACACCCCGACGCCACAGCCGGAAGAGGATATCAAACCAACGCCGGCCAAAGTATCGCCTCTGCCCCTCTCGGTCGAGGCGTTGAGCAAAGCCTATAATGAGCGGGGGTACGCCCTGGCCCGGCTGTCGCACCTGGAGCATTCCATCGCCGATTTTTCGCGCGCCCTAAACCTCGATAATCAAAACCTGGCGGCGTACAAGAATCGGGGTAAGGTGTACCTGGCTCAAGCCGATTACGACGGGGCCGTGGCCGATTTCAGCCAGGCGCTGCAACTCGACGCGCAGGATGTCGAAACGCTGGCCGGGCGGGGTCAGGCCTATGCCGCTGTGGGGGAGATCGAACCGGCGCTGGCCGATTTCGACCGGGCCATCCAACTCAACCCCGACAGCGACGTGCCGTACTACTATCGCGGCTGCATTACGATGGACTACAGCTTGGTCCATGAGTCGGCCGAGGCCAGCGCCGGGCAAGCTATCGAAGATTTCAACCAGGCCCTATTCTTGAATCCCCGGAGCGGCGCGGCGCTGTACCGGCGCGGACTGGCCTCGATGACCTTGCAGGATTACGACCAGGCCATCGAAGATTTTGATCAAGCGCTGGCCCTGGATTTGAGTGAGGCCGACCGGCTGAACGTCTTTAAGTATCGGGGGCAAGCTTATCTGGAACAGGGCGAGCACATGCTGGCCATCGGCGATTTGAACCAGGTGATCACGCTCAACCCCACCTCGGCCGGAGCGTTCTACAACCGGGGCCGGGCCAGAATTCGGCAGCAGGATTATCCCCGGGCGGTTGAGGATTTCAACCAGGCCATTAGGTTGGATGCGACGCTGCCCTCGGTTTACTTTTACCGGGGCGTGGCCCAAGCCGGGCAGGGCAATTTTGATGAAGCCATTGACGATTACAACCAGGCGCTAGAGCGTGACGGCTGGCGGAGCGAGGTGCTTTATCGGCGCGGCATTGCTTTAAGTGCGTTGCAGCATCACGATGAGGCCATCGAGGATTTCAACGAGGTTTTGGAGTTCGATGGCGAGCACGCCTTGGCGCTCAATCAGCGGGGAGCTACCCTGGCCGCGCTGGATGATTTCGACCAGGCTATCGATGATTACAACCAGGCCATCGACCTCGATCCCCGGCAGGCTGATTTTTACTTCAATCGGGCTAACGCCCTCTGCGACCGACCGGAACCGGATTTAGTGGGGGCGCTTCAGGATTATAATCAGGCCATCCAGCTTGACCGGCGGCAGGCGCCCTATTTCTACCGGCGCGGACTGGTCTACGTGGCCCGGTCGGTTGACGACCAGGCTATCGAGGATTTCAGTGAAGCCATCAAACTGGACGGCCGTTTGGCGGCCGCTTTTAAGCAGCGCGGTCTGGCCTATACGCGCCAAAATCTGTCGCTCAAGGCGATTGAGGATTTCAATCGGGCTATTCGTCTGGAGCCGGATGAGGCACAGCTTTACTATTGGCGAGGTATACTTTACAACCGGCAGGGCGATTACACTAAGGCGGTCGGCGACTTCAATCAGGCGATCCGGCTAGCTCCCGGCAGCGCCGATTACTTTGACCAACGCGGTCAGGCTCAGGCCCACCTGGGCAACTACCCGCAGGCTGTCAGTGATTTCAGCCAGGCCGTGGCCTTGAACGGCGGCAGCGGATCGCTCTACCTCAACCGGGCTAGAGCTTATTTGGCCCAAGAAAATTATCGGCAAGCTGTGACCGATCTTGATCAGGCGATCGCATTGCTGCCGGACAGTGTGCCGGCTTACGTGCTGCGCGGCCAGGCGAACTTGCAGTTGGGCCAGATCGATCTTGTCCATCGCGACGCCGAGCAGGCGTTAACCTTAGACCCCAAAAACGCCGAGGCTTTTGCTCTGCGCGGCGCGGCTTATGCCCGCCAGGCTAGCTACAATCAAGCCGTCGCCGATTACAATCAGGCCATCGCTCTGAAGCCAAAGATGAATCACTACCTCCAACGCGGCATGGCCTTGTACGAGCAGGGACAATACCAGCCGGCTATCAAGGATTTTGACCGGGCCTTTGAACTGGCGTCCGGCGCGTCGAACGGCACGGCCGATAAGGCGCTGCTGTACAAATATCGCGGCCAGACCTACGCCGCCCTGGGCGACACGGAAAAAGCCGAGGCCGATTTGGACGAGGCGGCGGCGCTGCTGCTCGATAAACCGATTCATGACGTTACGCGCAAAAGCGGTCCGCTCGATGAGCAGGTTGGCGAAATCTTCAGCCAGCGCGGCATGCTTCAAGCTAAGCAGGGACACTTCGAGCAAGCCATTGAAAATTTCGATCAGGCTATCAAGCTCAACCCGCGCGACCGGCGGGCGCTGTACCAGCGTGGATTGGCCCATGCCGGACAAAATGATCTGCGTCGGGCCACAGCCGATTTTAATGAAGTGATTGTCCTTGACCCTCAGGCCGCGGATGCCTTTTACCAGCGCGGGCTGGTCTATGCCCGGCAGGGTCAGTATAGTTCTGCGTTGGAGGATTACAACCAAACCCTTTTGCTCAAGCCGGGCCAGGCCGATGTCGTATATCACAAAGCGCTGGCCTACACGGAACTGGGGCAGTTGGTCGAAGCGGTCGAGTCCTTCAATCTGGCGGCGCGGCTCGATCCGGCTGAGGCTAGTACATTCTATGGGCGTGGCCGGGCTTATTTTAAGCAAGAAAACTTCACCGCCGCCGAGGCAGATTTCAACCGGGCGCTGGGTCTCCAGCCTGATGATGAAACCCGGGCGGCATGTCTCTATTATCGGGGTATCATTTTTTCGCGGCGCG
The DNA here is from genome assembly GCA_020433785.1 of Anaerolineae bacterium. The sequence goes on along the minus strand of JAGRCC010000088.1, from coordinate 5,960 downwards.
GCGATCACGCTCAGGCGCTGACCGATTTTAATGAAGCGATCGAACTGGCACCGGCCGAGGCTCGGCTGCTCAACGAACGCGGCCGGGTGCATGCCGCGACCGAAGCGTACGCGCCGGCCATCGCCGATTTTGATCGGGCGTTGGCGCTGGAGCCGGAGATGGTGGATGGCTACACCAATCGTGGACTGGTCTACAGCCGCCAGAGTCACTACAGCCAGGCCATCGCCGATTACGATCGGGCCATCGAGCTTGGCACTACGAATCAGAACGACGAGACCAAGCCGGAGCAGGCGCGGCTGTACCGCTATCGGGGGTTGGCTCACCTGCGGATGGATAATTACGCCGGAGCTGTCGATGACTTTAGCGGCTCGCTGCGGCTCCATCCGGCGGATGCTTTCACCCTGAACCAGCGCGGTCTGGCTCAGGCCCGGCTGAAAAGCTACGCCAAGGCACTGGATGATTTCGACGAGGCGCTGCGGCTCAATCCCAAGTACGCCGATGCGCTGGCTAATCGCGGCCAACTTTACTTGGAGCAGAACGATCCGGGCCGGGCCATGCGCGATCTCAATCAGGCCATCCGGCTCCGTCCCCAAAGCGCGGCCATTCTTTTCGATCGGGGTCGAGTCTATTTGATGCAGCGCCAATACCAGCGGGCCATCACCGATTTCGGTCAGTCGATTCAGATCGACCCCGATCAGTGGGAAGCCTACTACCAGCGCGGGCTGGCCTTGCTCTACCAAAATGAAGCCGCTCAGGCGATTGACGATTTCAAACGGGCAATAGCGCTCAATCCAAATGAGGCCGATGTTTGTCACAATTTGGGTCTGGCGTATGCCCATCTGGGCCAGTACAACCAAGCGCTGGACAGTTACACGCAGGCGTTGGCCTTGCAGCCGGATAACGTGGTCGTGCTGCAAAACCGGGCGCTGGTGTTGGCTGCCCTGCAAAAATACGGGGAGTCGCTGACCGACTTTTCGCGGGTGGTGGAACTGGAACCGGATAACGGCGCGGCTTACAACTATCGCGGCAGTATCCACGCCAACAACCAGCAGTACCCGCAAGCCATCGACGACTTTACCAAAGCCATTATGCTCGATGGCGAGGTGGCGACCTATTACCACAATCGGGGCATCATCTACATGCAGCAGGGGGCGGCCAACGCCGCGATCGAAGATTTCAACGCCGCGATCCGGCTCAACCCCGACGACCCGGCGGTCTACACCAACAGTGGCAACGCCTACTTTAAACAAGGCGATTATCTGCGGGCCATCGAGGATTACAACCAGGCGCTGCGGCTCGATAACAACAACCCGGCCACGTATAAAAATCGTGGGCTGGCTTACAGCAAGCTGGGCAATCACCAGCAGGCGGTCAAGGATTACAGCCGTACCCTGTACCTAGATCCGGAGGATGTCGCGGCTTATAATTCGCGCGGTGAAGCCTACGACGCGCTGGGTGAACACCACCTGGCCATCCAAGATTATGAACAGGCCCTGGCCCACGATCCGGATAACACCGGCACGCTTTACAATCGGGCCCTGGCCTATTATGATGAGGGTAACTATGAACAGGCGCTGCAAGATTTCAACCAGGCCATTACCATCAACCCCAACGATGCGGCGGCTTATCTCAACCGAGGCTTAACCTTTTACAACCAAGGCAGCTATTCAAACGCGATGAAGGATTTTGATCGCGTCATCCAACTCGACCCCGATAACGCTGAGGCCGTCTACCATAAAGCTTGCGTCTTGGCTTTGTTGAACAATGACGATGCCAGCGTCAACTGGCTGACTCAGGCCATCGAGTTGGACGGCGCTAAACGTGAGGCCGCCCAGAATAACCCTGATTTTGAGGGATTGTGGTATAAGCCGGCGTTTCGGCGTTTGTTTGGCTATCAATAGGGATTGACACTGTGAGTTCTAAAGAATCTACATCCAACAGTCAATTATTTGTTCGCCAGTTCATGTCCGACTTTTTCCACATGGGAGCTGTCCTGCCCAGTTCCCGCTATTTGGGGCAGGCCGGCGCGGCTTATCTGGCCCAAAAGCAGGGACGGGTCGATGTGCTGGAGGTCGGCTCCGGCACCGGCTCGTTTACCCGCGAGATTGTGCCGCTGCTGGACACGGGCGACAGGTTGGATATGGTTGAAATCAATACGGACCTAATCGCCTATCTACGGCAGCGGTTCGAGACCGAGCCGGCCTTTCAATTGAAGCCGGGCGTGACGACCAACTTCATCAACAGCGATGTGCGGGGCCTGGCGGGTCATTTTAATTACGACTACATCGTCTTTAGCCTGCCGCTCACTAATTTCCCGCCGGAGATGGTGCAGTCGATCTTAAACCTGATGATCGAACGGCTTAAGCCGGGAGGTGTCTTTAGTTACGTCAAATATGCTTTCATCAGCCGATTCAAATACCGCTTTGGCGGAGCCACCACGCGCGAGGCGATGAGTCAAAACCAGACCATCATTCGCTCGTTTGCCAAGCTGTACCAAATTGAGCAGCGGTTGGTCTGGTTCAATGTACCGCCGGCCTGGACGTTTTACTGGCAAAAGCCGGACGTTAATTGACATTTAATGGGAAACTAGGAAAATTAACATTTATAAAGATCATTTTACTTGAGGAGGTTACTTTGCCTAGACAACTTACCAGAGTTATTCCCAGTATTGCCACCCTAACGTCACTTGCCTGCGGGGTCGTGGCGATTATGGTGCTGCCTGACGGCAATTTTCTCCTGGCCGCCCTGCTCATTATGATTGGCTCGGTGCTCGACGTGCTCGATGGCCAACTGGCGGTTCGGTTGAACGCGGTCAGCGATATCGGCAAAGAGCTTGATTCACTGGCCGATGTGATCACCTTCGGCGTAGCTCCGACAATGCTTATCTATCATCTGTTGCTCATTGTAGGGGTTGATCGGCCCGTGGCCATTTTGAGTTCGCTGGCTTTTGTGATGGCCGGGGCGCTGCGGTTGGCTCGATTTAACACTATTCCATCGGATCGAAACGCCTTCTTTACCGGCATGCCGATTCCCATGGGCAGCGCCTTGCTTATCACAGCCAGCTTTTGGCAGCATTGGGTGATCAATATCTGGTGGACTATGGCCGTGATCACCGTCAGTTATCTGATGGTCAGTAACTTCCCTTATCCGAAAAGTAAACACGTGCTGGCCCTACCAACCAAAGTATGGGTTGCTTTGGCGGGGTTTGTGCTGTTGTGCTGGTTGTTGGCCGGCTGGCAAGCGGTTCCCTTTGGAATATTTTTGCTTTATGCGTTTGTCGGCCCAGTGATCTGGTTTTATCGTTCACCATGGCGAAATCTCATAGAGAAGGCATCGAAATAAATGCTTACAGGTATTAAACCCGCTTGGCGCGAGGTACGAAGTCTGGTGTTAGGCTTGGGTACAGCCAGCTTGCTGGCTTTGTCACGTCGCCAGATGAAGATTTTTTTGTTGTCGACCGGGGCATTGAGTTGGATTTTCTATTTCTTTCGAGACCCCAATCGAGAGCCGCCGTCTACATCAGAGGAGTGGATTTTGGCGCCGGCTGACGGAAAAATTACCGACATCGAGTTGGTTCACGAAGGGGAATATTTTAGAGGATCGGTCCGGCGGATTAGCCTGTTTCTGAGTTTGTTCGATGTCCACGTGCAGCGCGCGCCTTATCAGGGGACCGTTAAATTTCTTCAGTACCAGTCCGGCGGTTTCGCCCCGGCCTTTTTAAGTGATACCCAACAAAACGAGCGGAATTTAGTGGTGCTGTCAACGCCTTTCGGGCCGATTGGCGTTAAACAAATCGCCGGTATTTTGGCTCGACGCATCGTTTGTTGGCCCACCATCGGAGACGAGTTGAAACGAGGCGAGCGCTTTGGTCTGATTAAATTCGGCAGCCGGGTTGATCTACTGCTGCCCGCTAATGTTGAGGTACTGGTCTCCGTCGGCGATCAGATTTACGGGGGGCAAACCATTGTCGCTCGCTGGCCGGATCAAACCCGTGAATAAGGCGGCGTATTACCAACAAATGTTTGGGATTTTTGACAATTTTGGTAGGACAGCTATAATTAAAGGTCGTGTGTGACCACATCACCGGGTCACACTTGTTTTTTGTTTAACGAGCTTACCCCACTTAATTCTGGAGATCGTAAGATGTATGCAGTCATAGAAAGCGGTAGTAAACAGTATCGTGTCGCCGAAGGCGACGTTATTAATGTTGAAAAACTTCCCGTAGAAGTAGGCGAAACGGTTGAGTTTGATCGAATTTTGATGGTGTCGAGTGATTCAGGCCCGTCTATCGGCACGCCCACGGTTGATGGGGCGACAGTAACCGCCACCGTCACCAATCACGGGCGCGGTAAAAAAATCATCGTCTACAAACATAGAAAAAATTACCACAAGAAACAAGGGCATCGACAAGATTACACCAGCCTGAAAATTGAAAAAATATCCGTTTAATAGCTAAATTGATAGGAGGGCAAAATGGCTCACAAAAAAGGGGGCGGTTCAAGCCGCAACGGTCGAGATAGTAATAGCCAACGCCTTGGTGTGAAAAAATTCGGCGGCGAAGCCGTCCGTCCCGGTAATATTATTGTACGGCAGCGTGGCACCAAGTTTCATCCCGGCGCGAATGTTGGCTTGGGTAATGATTATACTATTTACGCTACGATTGATGGGTATGTAAAATTTGAGCATGCCCCCAACGGCAAAAAGCGGATTAGCGTTTACCCTGAAGCCAGTTAAGCGACAGCGCCGGTTTCGTAACATTTTTTAGAGGACTTAAATCATGAAAAAAGATATTCATCCAAAATGGTATCCCAATGCTAAAGTGATCTGCAACGGCGAAGTCGTGATGGAAGTGGGATCAACGCAACCCGAACTGCGGGTTGACGTCTGGTCCGGTAACCACCCGTTCTACACCGGTGAGCAGCGCATTATCGACAGCGGCGGGCAGGTTGAGCGATTTATGAATCGCTTGAGCAGCTACAGTAAAGCTCAAGAAGATGCCACTAAGCGTCAAAAGAAAGCTACACAAAAAGCCGAACAGCGTTTTGCTAAGCAACAACTGGCCGCGCTCGACTTGAATGATCGGGTTTCGCAAATTCTGCTCGATAATAACATTGTCACCGTTGGCGATTTAGCCACCCGGCTCGAAAAAAATGTTGACAGTTTACTGGCTATCGAGGGTTTAAATCAGCAAGCGCTTGATGATGCCAAGAAGGTGCTTGATAAAGCTAAGGTTGCTTTTTTGGCTCGCGTATAGCCATTTATCTGATTGTTGAGGGTATACTGAACATACCCAATCTGTATGTAAAATTTTGGGCAGACTGAAGCGAGTCTGCCTATTTTTTTGGAGGCAGAGGAGTGTATTACGGTTACAACGGCGGTTGGATAGAGCTAATCTGTGGCAGCATGTTTAGCGGCAAAACCGAGGAACTAATCCGCCGGTTGATCAGGGCCGAAATCGCCAAACAAAAAGTCCAAGTCTTTAAACCCCAACTCGATCAAAGATACAAAGCCGGTAAAGTAAGCTCCCACCGGGG
>JAGRCC010000088.1:0-272 GCA_020433785.1 Anaerolineae bacterium | reverse complement strand
GTCCTCTTAGCCGGGCTCGATCTTGATTTTCGGGGTGAGCCTTTCGGTCCGATGCCGCTTTTGCTGGCTCTGGCTGAGAATGTGACCAAACTTCAGGCCATCTGCATGGTCTGCGGCGCGTTGGCCAGCCGAACCCAACGATTGATCGATGGCCGGCCGGCTAATTATGACGATCCGGTCATTATGGTCGGGGCCAGCGAGGTGTATGAGGCTCGCTGCCGGATGCACCATCAGGTGCCGCGCACGGAGAAAGCCTGATGTCCCCGGCTGAT
>JAGRCC010000934.1 GCA_020433785.1 Anaerolineae bacterium | reverse complement strand
CCCACCGACTTCAAGATGCTGCTGGTGATTATCAAACCGGACAAAGCCTAAGCATGGCCACCACTGCTGCACCGCGCCTGCGGACCATCGCCTTACCGGCCGAACATGGCAGTTGGGGCCTAACTTTAGAGCCGATCGTGTTAGGGCTGCTGGTTGCGCCGTCGTGGGGTGGCTTAGGGCTGGCGATAAGCGCATTTGGTCTCTTTCTGCTGCGCTGGCCGTTGAAAGTGGCCCAAACGAGCCGGAAGCAAAAACGCTACGCCCGATTGAGGATGGCCCTCCGGTTCGTGGGCATTTATGGGCTGTTGGCGGTCGGCGGATTACTGCTCGGGGTGGGGCAAGCCGGCTGGCGACCACTGCTGCCGCTGCTGCCGGCGCTGCCTTTCGGCTTGATTTTCTTTTTATACGACACCCAAAACCGCAGCCGCAGTTGGCAAGCCGAACTGGCCGGGCCGGTGGCCTTTGCCGCCACGGCGACCAGCATCGCTCTGGCTGGAGGCTGGGCGGCTGCCCCAGCATTGGCCCTGTGCGCGGTATTAGTGGCGAGAGCAGTTCCCTCTGTTTTGTACGTCCGCGCCCGATTGCGGCTGGATCGGGGTAAGCGTTACCATCCGGCGCTGGTCTTTAGCACTCATTTAGCGGCTTTGGCGGCTGTCGGTGGGTTGGTGTGGCTTGAGTTGCTGCCGCTGCTCACGCTCGGCGTATTTGGGCTGCTGCTTGGTCGGGCCATCGGCGGGCTGTCTCGCTATCGACGGTCCGTGCCGGTCAAAGTCATCGGTATTACTGAGTTAGGCTGGGGGCTGCTGACGGTGTTGCTGGTGGCTATAGCATATTGAGCACCGTCAATCGGCTCGCTTGCCATTTATTCCCCTTGAACAAAGTCCGGGTTTTGATAAGTTGGGTGGGGGTAGGTATAAAAACCCCGGCCGCTTTTGACACCCAACCAGCCTTGATCGACATAGGTTTTTAGAAAATCGGCATTTTTACGAATCTGGGTATCTTCAATCTGATTAGCCCAATATTCGGTGATGTGCCAGGCCGTATCCAAACCCACCACATCCAACATGCCCATTGGACCAATAGGCATTTTCATTACCCCCATCCAAGCGCGATCAATATCCTCGATTGAAGCCACCTCGTTGGCGGCCAGGGTGACAGCCGCACGATTCAAGCCGCTGTACATCGCGTTGAACACGTAACCGTAATTTTCTTTGTTCAAAACGAGCGGCGTCTGGTGGATCGATTTGGCAAAATCGCGGACCAGGGCCACTACCTCGGCAGAGGTGCCGGGGTGCGGCATGACATCGGCCACGTTAGCCACCCAGACCGGTTGGTGGAAATGCAGCGCCAAAAATCGATCCGGCCGACCTGTGGCCTCGGCCATTAAAGAGGGTACCAGTAACGAGGTATTGGTGGTAAAAACAGTTCGATCCGGGCACAACGCATTAAACTGGGCGAACACCTTGCCTTTTAGGACCGGGTCTTCAGGAACCGACTCGCTGATCAGATCCGAGTCTACGGCTGCCTCGTCCGCATTGGTGGTGGTCGTAATCCGGCCGAGGGCCGCTTCGGCCGTTGATCGATCCAAATGCCCGGCGTCGATCAGTTGATCGGCATAGTCATTCAGCCGAGGCAGCACTTTCTCTATGGCATTAGCCAGAATATCGTAAATGACGACGTGATAACCGTGGGCCGCACACTGAAGGCCAATTTGCTGGCCCATTGTCCCGCCGCCCACAATAAGGATTTTTTTGATATCGGTGAGTTCCATTTTATTTGTCCTCGCTTGCTCTTAAGATGTAATATGTGGGAGCGTCAAAGTAAATTTTGGCCATTACAAAGCTAGCTTTGTTCCTCCGGCAAATTTTCCTTGGCTGTTCTAGCCTCACCAGCAGGTTACCAAAAAGTGCCTACTAGACATCGCTAAAACCGTATGATACTGTAGCACATATAGAAACCAATCTCAAATGAAACGAGGTGCGGGAGATGTCAAAAGTCGCGATTGTCACCGGGGCTAACCAGGGGTTAGGGTTGGCTTTGGTGCGGAGTCTATGCCAAACTTGGGGAGACCAGGGCGTAGTTTATTTGACCGCCCGCCATCAACAGCGCGGGGAAGCCGCCGTGCAGCAGTTGCAAACTGAAGAGCTATCGCCTCAGTTCCACTTACTGGACGTCACCGATGAGGAATCGGTTACATCGTTGGCCGAATTTCTGAAGCAGGAGCATGGCGGCGTGGATCTCGTCATCTCCAACGCGGCGGCCCGCATCTCGCCGACGATACCACCGGCCCAACAGGTCGTTCAGTTCATCGATACCAATAATCACGGCACCCATCGCGTCATCAACGCTTTTATGCCCTTACTCAACGACGGCGCTCGATTTCTCATTGTGGCGAGTTCTTTTGGCTCGTTGCGGCATCTGCCCAAGGCGCTTCATCCCAAGTTTACCGGCTCCCAGTTGACCTTGGAGGCGGTCGAAGCCACTATGGATGAGTACGCGCAACTGGTCGAAGCGGGCCAGGCGGGTCAAGCGGGCTGGCCGGAGTGGATCAACATCCCGTCCAAGATCGGCCAGGTGGCGGCAATGAGAGTCATGGCCCGGATGATGAAGGATGAGACGGAGCGTCGCGATATTTTAATCAATGCGGTCTGTCCCGGCCTGGTCGATACGGCAGCGTCGCGCCCCTGGTTTGCCGATATGAGCGCGGCCCAAACTCCCGATCAGGCGGCGGTCGATGTGGTTTGGTTGGCGACTCTCCCCGCCGGAACCAAAGCCCCGTATGGTGAACTCACTCAACACCGGCAGATTATTCCGTTCGGGGGATGACGCCTCATTTGCGAACCATGATCAGTCTAAGCCCCAACCCAATAAACAACCCGCCAACCAGATAGTTCACGCCCCGCTCAACCTTTCGATAACCATGCTGCACCAGCGGCTCGGAAAACAAGAAGGCTACCCCCGCATACCAACCCACCGATAACATAACCATCATGACAGCCATAAATACCTGTGCCCAACCGGGACTGGAGGGCGGGATGATGGCGGTAAACAAACTTAGATAGAACAACGCCGATTTGGGATTCGAGACGCAGGTATAAAAGCCAAGCCGCACCGCTTTGGCCCGGCCAAAATGGTCCGTGCCTTTTTGAACCTGAAATTCGATCGGATGCGTTTTGGTGACCAAGACCCTGTAGCCCATATACATGAGATAGACGGCTCCCAAAATCTTGACCAGCTGAAACAGCCAGGAGACTTGCCAGAAAATGGCGGTAAGGCCAATAAATCCGGCCGCCACGTGAACCGAGGTGCCGCCGGCAATGCCCAGCGCGGTATAAACCCCAATAGGCCGCGAGTGCGTTAGTGAGTTTTTGACGGTAATCAAGAAGTTAGGGCCAGGCGTGACCACAACGACGATGTAAGCTAGCGCCACGGCCAGGATGGTTAACCAGATTTCCATAGATCTCCTAAGATTTTTTTAGTGTCAGTCAAATGGCCACTCTTTCAGACCTTTGGATCACTTAACATTTAGGACGTGAACAACAGCGCCAACGAAGTTGTCATGGACGGCAAAATACTCTTTGTAATCGTTTCTATCTATGACCAACTGCATGTTATCGGCGTTGACGTCAAGCTGTGAAAAGGGGACGTTGCCACCGCTGCTGAACCCCAAAAAGACAGAGGTTTTGGCCGGTATGGTAAAGTGCACTCTGTCCCCCACTTGGTCAAAATCAACCGGCTGCTCTAAGGCGGAGCGAGCACTTGTATGAATATCCTCAATCAACGGCCCGGACGACAGTTCGACCATTTCAGCGTACCGCGGAGTCATGCTCACCGTTAAGGCCGTATCGGTATGG
>JAGRCC010000087.1 GCA_020433785.1 Anaerolineae bacterium | reverse complement strand
ATGGTCAAAGCCAGTGATTTACTCAGCCTTGTGGCTGATGATATGATTTATGTTGAAGAAAAAATGCGCTCCGGAATACCGGAGCAGCACCAAGATTTACAATCGGTGGTTGATTATCTGGTCGGGGCGGGAGGCAAGCGGCTGCGCCCGGCCCTAACGATGATGGCCGCCAGTTTCTATCCGGTTGAAAATGATAAACTGTATTGTCTGGCCGCCGCTGTCGAACTACTGCACACCGCCACCTTGGTCCACGACGACCTGATCGACAACTCTCTCTTCCGGCGCGGTATGCCCACGCTTAACGTCAGTTGGAGTCCGGCCGCGACCATTTTGACCGGCGATTTTCTGTTTGCCCGCTCGGCTCAATTGGCCGCTCAAACCGATAGTGTGCGCATCGTTAACATTTTTGCCGAAACGTTGATGACCATCGTCGGCGGTGAGTTAAACCAGCTTTTCAATGACGGTCACGAACGAGTACCCACGGTTGATGAGTATCACCGCCGCATCTATGCCAAAACCGCCTCGCTTTTTGCCGGCGGCACGGAAATGGGGGGCATTTTAAGCCACGCGCCGCAGGAACAAATCGACGCCTTGCGCGATTTTGGTTACTATCTGGGCATGGCCTTCCAGGTGGTTGACGATATTCTTGACTTTAAAGGCGATGAGGATCACATCGGCAAGCCGGTGGCCAATGACCTGCGTCAGGGGATTGCGACCCTGCCGGTGATGCTTTTCAACGAGAAACAGCCCAACCACCCGACCATTCTCAAAGCCGTGCGCAAGGAGTTTGTCAACGACGCCGAGATTCTGGACGTGGTCAATCAAATTCGCGCTTCCGGTTGTGTCGAAGCCAGCATGGAGGAAGCGGTTCGTTTTGCTCGACAAGCTCAGGACGCCCTCGAAAAATTGCCGGATACACCTTACCGGCATGCGATGTATGGGTTGGCTGACTATACGATTACACGAGACATTTAGATGTGGGGAGATTAGAGATAAGGAGATGGGGAGACTGGAAATTATATTTCATCTTCTAATTGTCTAATCTCCTCTCTCTAATCTCCTCTCGTCCGACGGACAGTTACGTCATGGATCTATCGATTATCGTGGTTAATTGGAATGTCAAAGATCTACTGCGCGATTGCCTAAACTCACTCCTCAGAGCAGCCCAATCATCGCCTCATCTTTCCACCGAAATCATCGTCATCGACAGCGCCTCCACCGATGGCAGTCCGCCCATGGTCCGCGCCGAGTTTCCCCAGATCCAGCTTGACGCCAGCACAGAGAATCTTGGCTACGCGAAAGGAAATAATCGCGGCATCGATCTGGCTCAGGGGCGTTACCTCTTCTTACTCAATCCCGATACCGTCATCGAACCTAATACCCTGGCTAGCATGGTCGATTACATGAACAGTCACACCGATGTAGGCGCGTTGGGACCACAGCTGCTCTGGCCCGACGGGACGGTGCAGTCGTCACGCCGTCGCTTTCCGACACTGGGCAGTCTTTTTTGGGAAAGTACCCTGTTGGGTCAGTGGTTTCCCGACAACCGGCACATCCGGCGCTATCACCTGGCCGATCAACCGGCCGATCAACTTCAGCCGGTCGATTGGGTTGTCGGCGCGGCCCTGTTGATCCGGCGGGAAGCGTGGCAGCAGGTTGGCCCCATCGAGGCCGATTTTTTTATGTACTTTGAAGAAACCGACTGGTGCCATCGCTGTGTTCAGACCGGCTGGCAGATTCATTACCTGCCTACGGCCAAAATCACTCACTTCGAGGGCAAATCCAGTGAGCAGGTTTTCGCCGATCGGACGATACGCTTCCAGCGCAGCAAAATTCGCTATACCCGCAAATATTTTGGCGTCGGCTGGGCCGCGGCCCTGCGCGTATTTTTGTGGGGGACCTTCGCCTTCCAGTGGGCCGAGGAAACCGCCAAATGGCTTATCGGCCACCGCCGTACTCTCCGCCGCGAGCGCATGACCGCCTATAGCCAAGTGCTCCGAAGCCTGTAGATAAAATTTTCAAGAAACGCCCGGTTCATCCTTAGGAGAGTAAAACGTGAAATGTAAAGGTCCTATCTACAACAGCTACTTCGCACTCGGCACTCCGCACTGCCGGCTATCCTCCACGTCTCACGTCCTACGTCCCACATCCCACATCCCTCATCCCTCATCTCACGTCTCATGCTAACCACGACTTTCCTCACCGGGGAATATCCCCCCATGCAGGGCGGCATCGCCGATTACACCGCTAATCTGGCCAGTCACCTGATTCACTATAACGTTCAACCCTCCATTCTCATCACCCATCGTTGGCAGGAAATTAATCAATCTCTAATTGCCCAATCGCCCAATCTCCAGTCTCTAGTTTACCCTACTCTGCCCAACTGGGGCTGGCGCTGCTGGCCGGCGATCACGCAATTTCTCAACCAGCATCGACCCGATATCCTGCACATTCAATATCAAGCCGCCGCATTCGATCTGGGCGGCTGGATCAACTGGCTGCCCTGGTATCTCAAAAAACGAGGCCAGCCAACCCGCCTGGTCACCACTTTCCACGACCTGCGCATTCCCTACATTTTTCCCAAAGCCGGCCGCTTGCGCTGGCAGTCGATCTTGGCCCTAGCCCGCCACAGCGACGCCGTGATCTGCACCAACCGTGAAGACCTCAAGACCCTCCAACTCGAACTCAACCTCCAACCTACCCTTCTCCATTCTTCATTCTCCATTCTTCATTCCCCATTCCTTACCGTCATTCCCCTCGGCACCAATATTGAACCCCAGCCGCCGGCCAATTTCGACCGCACCGCGTGGCGCCAACAGTACCACACCAACGATCAATCGCTGTTGCTGGCTTACTTCGGCTTTCTCAACGAAAGCAAAGGCGGGGAGGAGTTAATCGAGGCCGTGGCCCGGCTGCGCCAGCAGGGCATCGATGCCCGGCTCCTATTCATTGGCGGCGATATTGGCCACGCCGATCCCACCAATATAGCCTACGCCGAACGGGTACAGGCAATGATCACCCAGCATAAGCTGTCTGAGGTTGTTTATCGCACCGGCTACGTTGAACAGGCCGAGGTATCGGCCAATCTACTAGCGGCCGATGCCGTGGTGCTGCCCTACCGGGATGGCGTCTCTTTCCGGCGAACAACGCTCATTGCCGCGCTTCGACACGGCTGTCCGGTGGTCAGTACCACCCCTCACGACCCCGAACTTATTCCCGAAATCCGACCGGGCGATAATATGTTGCTTGCGCCGCCGGGTAATGCAGCCGAATTGGCCCAAGTTATTGCCCGGTTATGTGGCAATGCTGAGTTGTGGCAGAAACTTTCCTCAGGAGCGAAACAGTTGGGCGATTTGTTTGAATGGTCGCGGATTGCGGCGGAGACGGCAAATGTGTATCAGCTATGATCTGCTCGATGTTCATCGCCTTGATCGGGGTATCCTTACGCCAAATTTAAGCGCGGTCAATATCCACGATCTGTGGGCGGAAAAAGAGCAGTTCTTTGCGCTCAAGGCCGAACACCGAAATTACGTTCAAAACCCTTGTTTTAACCGACCTACCCACTGTTCAGGCCGATCCCCGGCTGCTCAGCCGCGTCATCGACAATCTGCTCAACAATGCGTTCAAATATACAAACACCGATGGAACAATCGAACTGCTAGCGGTTCGGCATGGCGAACTGCTTCACATTTCTATTCGAGACGACGGCCAGGGCATTCCGCCCGAATATCAACAGAAAATTTTCGACAACTTTTTCCAAGTCACCGATGCAAAAGGGGTTCCGATCCGCAAAGGGACTGGGCTGGGCTTAGCCTTCTGCCGCCTGGCGGTCGAAGCACACGGGGGCAAAATTTGGGTCGTATCTACCCCCGGTCAGGGTAGCACCTTCATCTTTACCTTGCCACTGGCAAATTAATGGCCTTCAATCCGGCTTAAGACGACCATTTCCGCTTACCGCGTTTTAATCAATTTGTAAATCTTCTATACGGTAGTATAATGTCAATAATCTTTAACAAATAAATATTAAGGTGTTGGCCGTAACTTACGGGTAAGAAGGGGGATAGTTTTCTATCAACGCCTTATCCAATAAAATAGCGCCAACGCAACAGCGGGGGCTTGGACAAACCAGGCTGAGATATCCCCTTGGACCATACGTGGCCCTGTGGAGATGACCGTCGAACCTGATCCGGATAATACCGGCGGAGGGAGGAAGTACATGGACTAAGTCTATTGGAGATCAAAGCCACCCTACGTAAGGGTGGCTTTTTTGGTATAAAAAAATGTCTAGAATCATCATTTTTGCCAATGGAATTTTGAACAAGCCTAAACGGTTAAAGGCCCGGCTACGGCCGGATGATCGCATTTTCTGCGCCGACGGCGGAACGAAACACGCCCTGACTTTGGGGTTGATCCCCGAGGCCATCATCGGCGACCTCGACTCGCTGTCTCCAGCCGACGTCGAGCGGATGGCAGCTCAAGGAGTGACCCTTCATCGCTATCCGGCGGCCAAAGACGAAACCGATCTAGAGCTGGCGCTGAGACTCGCCGTCGCCGAAAATCCGGCCGAGATTATGGTCGTGACCCTGCTCGGCGGGCGGCTCGACCAGATGCTGGCCAACCTGCTGCTGCTGACTCATCCCGATTACGCCGCCGTACAAATGACATTTGCCGATAGCGCACAGTGGGGTCAATTGATTCGGGCGCATCAGACAGTAACCGTTGCAGGCCAGCCGGGTGACATTCTGTCGCTGGTACCGTTGACCCCAACCGTAAGTGATGTCACATTTGAGGGGGTCGATTGGCCGCTGACCCGGGCAACACTGTCGTTCGGCAGCACCTGGAGCATCAGCAACAGCCTAACAGACCAACAGGCAACGGTTCACATTGGCGAAGGAATGGTTCTTCTGATTCACATCGATCAAAATTTTGAGGAGGAATAACTATGGCGAATCCCGTCAATATTGCAATTGAAGTATTACCCCTACATCCCGACCCCTATCCCATCGTGGATAAGGCCATCAAAGTAATCCAAGAATCGGGCGTTAAGTATGAAGTCGGCCCGATGGAGACGACGATGGAAGGGGATATAGACGAACTGCTGGATGTGGTCAAAGCCGCGCATCGCGCCTGCTTTGTCGAGGGCGTCAAGCAGGTCGTGACCATCGTCAAAATTGGCGAGTCAACGACCGGGACGACCATCGAAAGTAAGGTTGGCCCGTATCGATGAGGGGATCGGCGGCTCAGCGGTACTGGCGCAGTTACGGCCCGCCCATCGTCCTGATGATAGGGCTGCTGGTAGCTTGGGAAGGGCTGGTAACCTGGCGGGAGGTGCCGCGCTGGATTTTACCTGCCCCCAGCCAAATCGGACGGGCTATGTGGCAGAATATCGATCTGTTGACGCCACACGTACTCCAAACCATGAAACAAGTTCTACTGGGGTTGGGCCTGGCTATCGTCACTGGAGTCGCCCTGGCGGCGATGCTTGATCTGTCGAGTTGGCTGCGGCGCGCACTCTACCCGCTGCTGGTCGCCTCGCAAACTATCCCGATTTTAGCGCTGGCGCCGCTGCTGATCATCTGGTTCGGCTTTGGTCTGACGCCTAAAGTCTTTATCGTCACTCTGTTCTGTTTCTTTCCCATCGCCATTAACACCGCCGATGGGCTAACCGCCGCCGATCCTGAACTGCTGGCCCTCCTGCAAGCGATGGGCGCTACCCGCCGGCAAATCTGGCGCAAAGTGCGCCTGCCGGCCTCGCTGCCCTATTTTTTCTCCGGCCTCCGCATCGCGGCCACTTACAGCGTGGTAGGCGCGATTATCGGCGAATGGGTTGGAGCCAGTCAAGGGTTAGGGATCTTCATGTTGCGCTCGGCTAACGCCTTCAAAACTGATCAGGTCTTTGCCGCTATTGTCATTTCCTCGCTCTTGAGCCTTATGTTGTTCGGGCTAGTCTTTGTGACCGAGCGGGCGCTGCTGCCCTGGTATCATTCCAGCCAGCGCGGGTCGCAATGGGGATAGAAGAGAGAGATAGAGATCGGAGATTAGAGATTGGAGATTAATTTTTGAATCGTCTAATCGTCTATATTCGGAGCGACAAAGCAAGCTTTGTCATACTTAGCGCCAGGTCAAAGTAAACTTTGACGCTCCAGGTCTTAATTTTCAGAGGGATCCGGCAGAACCGGGGGCCTACATCGGGTATGAAAGCTGTAGGACAAGTCGCTAACTTGTCCTAACCCGAACAAATCGCTGATTTGTTCTACAAGACCTAATTAAAATGGAGGTTACACGATGCTAACTAAAAAACTTTTTTGGCCAACACTTTTTTGGACAATGATTATCATTCTAAGCGCCTGCCAATCCGCCCCCGGTGGAGCGACGCAAACGGAAACGGACGCACAAGAACCAACCGAAGTAACCGTTATGCTCGATTGGGTACCGAACACCAACCACACTGGTCTGTTTGTGGCTCAGGATAAAGGTTGGTATGCGGAAAACGGGCTGGCGGTCAACATCATCCAGCCGGGCGAAACCGGCGTGGAGCAGGCGGTTGCTGCCGGCAGCGCCGAATTTGGCATCAGCTACCAGGAAGGCGTCACGATGGCCCGCGCTGAGGATGTGCCAATTGTTTCCATTGCGGCTGTGATCCAGCACAACACCTCCGGCTTTGCCTCACGAGCCGAGGCCGGGATCGAAGGGCCGCAAGATTTCGAAGGCAAAACTTACGGCAGTTTTGGCTCGCCCGTGGAAAAGCCGATTCTCGATCTGCTAATGAGTTGCGCCGGGGGCGATGTCGAGCAAGTGAAATTCATCGATACCGGTTACGCCGACTTTTTATCGATTACCGAGCGGGATGTAGATTTTGCCTGGATCTTTTACGGCTGGGACGGGATCAATGCTAAACTCAAGGGGATCGATCTTAACGTGGTTATGCTCAACGATTGGCAGGAATGCGTGCCTGATTACTACACGCCGGTGATTATCACCAATGAAACCCTCATGACCGAGCAGCCCGACCTGATAAACGCCTTTATGAACGCGACCGCTAAGGGCTACGAATTTGCCATCGACCATCCCGACGAAGCCGCCGAAATCTTGCTGAAGGCTGCCCCGGAAAGCGACGCCGAACTCATCAAAGCCAGCCAGCAGTGGCTGTCAGACCAATATCGGGCCGACGCGACTCAATGGGGCATTCAAAGCGAAACGGTCTGGCGGCGTTACTCAGATTGGCTGGCCGACCAAGGCATCCTGGCCAAGAGTATCGACGGGGCGGCGGCGTTTAGCAATGCCTTTTTACCTAAAACTGAAAATTAGCCTTGCCGACCGCTCATCTTGCCGTAAATCACATCAGTAAGACTTTTTACGACAATGGCCAGGCCGTACCGGCGTTAGCTGAGGTTGACTTTTCAGCCGACGCCGGTGAATTTATCACCATTATCGGGCCAAGCGGCTGCGGCAAGTCAACGCTGTTCAATATTATCGTTGGCTTGACTGAACCTGACCGCGGAGAAATCTGCCTCAACGGCCAGCCCTTGCCGCGCCGCACCGGCATGTTCGGCTATATGCCGCAGCGCGACCTGCTGCTGCCGTGGCGGTCGGTGCTCGATAATGTAATCTTGGGTCCGGAGTTGGCCGGAGAAAATCTCAAAGCGGCGCGCCAAGAAGCGGCTTCGCTATTACCGTTATTTGGCCTGGAAGGTTTTGGCAAAGCTTATCCGGCTACCCTATCAGGCGGCATGCGGCAGCGAGCGGCCTTGCTGCGTACCTTTTTGACGAATAAAGAGGTGATGCTGTTTGATGAGCCATTTGGGGCGCTCGATGCGTTGACCCGGCGCGATTTACAGACGTGGCTGCTGGATATTTGGCAGCGGTTTAATAAAACCATTCTGTTTATTACCCACGATGTGGAAGAAGCGCTGTTTCTGTCGGACCGAGTCTTAGTCATGTCGCCCCGACCGGGCCGGATTGCCCTGGACCTGACGGTCGATCTGCCGCGTCCGCGCCGGCCAGATATTTTGATTGAACCCCATTTTATTGAACTCAAAGCCCGGCTGCTGGCCGCACTGGGCGCTTAGAGTGATCTCGATATTGACGTAACGGTCAAATCGGCTTAAAATGGTTAGAAACTCTTTAGATTAGAGCAAAACAGCTTATGTTTCCATCATCATTCCCAACTTCAGAGGGGCCGGCCCCCGAAGATCTTTTTGAGCGAGAAATTTTAACCTGGACCGACGTCGACAAATTAATCGATCATTTAATTCCCCAATTTGAAGGTGAATTTGATGGTTTGTTGATGGTGGGCAAAGGCGCCCTAGTACCCGGTGGAATTTTAAGCGAAGCCATGAAAATTAAACACGTGTTAACCGCCTCAGTCTATTTTCCGGAGGAAGTAAACCGCAAATTGGCCTGGCCCACTTTTGTGCAATTTCCGCCGGATATCTTGGTGACCAATCGCCGCATTTTAGTGGTTGACGATATTTGGGCCAACGGTCGAGCCATTACCATTGTCGAAGGGCGTTTGGCAGCGGCAGGTTGCCAAGCGGAAACCGCTGTGCTGCATTATCGCATTAAATCGAATTTATTTCCCCATAACACCCCTACGTATTACGGCGCGATCACTAATCGATACATTGTCTACCCCTGGGAAACGCCAATCATCCCTCGACGGACCAAAACAGGCACGGGCATACTACCGACAATTTAAGCGTAAAAGGACATCGCTCCCGAAAGTGGGAGCGATTTTTTTACCGGTCAAGGCCCAGGCTATTTCTAACCGTTTTCCTGCAAAATTCCTACGGTTTTTTTATGGTATTAATTGTAATCTGTGAAATAATCATATTAGGACCCGAGTGATAATTACTCACAAAAAGCCGATCTCAATGGCCGTATTAACCCTTGGAAAAGCCCTAATTTCAGAATTTGTCCGTAGATATCTTCCCATTTGTAGGGCTGAAATGAAAAGATAGGGACCTATTCTCCTATCAACTGACGACTACCGAAACAAATAGCCGGCAAGTGGTAATTACCCGATCCCACCATTCGCTAAAAAATGCGGTTTTTTTTAGCGTTACTTAACAATGACTAACTTTCACCGAGGGAGAAGTTTATGGATTTAGCTCAATCGGTAACGACAGTTTCCATTTGAGAGGGAATTTACCGCAATGATTACGAAAGTACTCCTTATTGATGATGACTTGACCACTTGTAATCTCTACAAATTCACCCTGGAACGGCTAGGCTTTGACGTAAAAACGGCCTACAACGGTATGGATGGACTAAAACTGGCTTACGAACACCAACCCGAAATTATTCTACTCGATATTATGATGCCGGAGTTAAGCGGGTGGGATACCTGTCAACGGCTCCGCCAGATGTGTAATGTACCGATCATTATGCTGACCGCCCTTAAGAATCAAGAATCCATTATTAAAGGGTTAGAAATGGGCGCTGATGATTATTTGGTCAAACCGGTTACAAACACCGAGTTGGCCGCCCGGATGAAAGCCGTGCTCCGCCGGTCAAATAACTCACTGATTGACTTCAACGACCAGGATAAGATCATCAAAGAAGATCACTTGGTGATCAACGTGGACAAACGTGAGGTCAAATCAAGGGGTAAGCGCCTAAACTTAACCCCAACAGAATTTCGTTTGTTAGCCACCCTGGCTCAAAATAGAGGGCGGGTGCTTAGTCGAAATTTTCTAATCAAACAGGTCTGGGGTGAAGAATATTTAGATCAGAAACAATATCTTCACGTTTACATTAACTATTTACGCAACAAAATTGAAGATGATCCCGACCAGCCTCGTTTAATTCAAAATGTTCGCAGTGTCGGCTATCGCTTTGGGTCGTAATGACCTGGCCGAAAAATTTGACATTCCTCTAATAATGGCTATTTTATCACCTATACCAACTTGAAGCCGGTTAATAAGCAGGCTCATTAATTAATGAAACGGCCGGATGACAGCAAGCAGAGGTGCTTCCAAAATGGAAGCACCTTTTTAGTTGTTGCAATTTTATAGTAAGCTGTTAATATACTACCATTCGGGGTTTGCTCTTTTTCGGTCTAAAGCCGAAGAGGGAGAATGGCTTTTATCAGTACCGTCGCAGGCGGGGAGAGGACCTGCCAAGGCCGTATTGAAGAGCATCTTGCGTCTACTGAGTATCAATGTTGGTAAACTCAATCTCGACCAGAAATTAATCCGTTTTAACTGTTCTGATGACCTTATTATTCACTCAGGTCATGAAAGGAGTATTTCCAATGTTAACCCCAGAATCCGGCAAAGACTTCGCCAGCGCCCGCCAACAAGCATTGATTGAAGAGTGGATCAATTTTTTCACCGGTCGTCCCAACGATTTGCTTTCATTTGAGGAAATCAAACAAAACTTAAGATTACAAGACTCAGCCTACAAGGGACTACAAGAAGTTGAGTTAGATAAGATAGTCGGCAGCATCGGCCGCTACCGAGATTTCACCCGCTCGTTTCTTCCCAGAAACAATGCCACCGAGGAACGATGGCGCCGCGTCGATAATGTGGCGCTCTATGAAGGGTTTCCCCCAATTGAATTATACAAAGTGGGCGATGTTTATTTTGTGCGCGACGGTAATCATCGTGTCTCAGTCGCTCGGAGCAACAAAGCCAAAACTATCGAAGCTTACGTTATTGAATACAAAACTGACGTGCCCATCAGCAAAGATGATGATATCGAAGACATTCGCTCTAAAATGGATGCCTTACTCATCGCTGAAGAGCGAGAAGAGTTTTTCACAGAGACCCATCTAAATCAGCTCCGGCCCGAGCATAATATAACATTTACAGAGCCGGGCCGCTATCGTTTAGTCAAAGACCATATCGCCTTCCACAAATTTCTCAAGGAAACCGAATGTCACTGTGAAATCCCCTATGAGCAAGCGGTTATGAGTTGGTACGATACGGTTTACGTGCCCACTATCGAAGCCATTCGCCGCAGCAATATTCTGGTGGATTTTCCGGATCGAACGGAGGCCGATTTATATGCCTGGCTGCTTCTCCATCGGGAAAACTTTGAAAAAGAGATCAAAGCTTTGGGCTATGTTCCCAACGAAGATATTATCGAACAGTTGCGCCGAGAGCGAGCTACGAATCCCTTTGCTCTATTTATGGGCCTTTTCCGTAACAGCGAAGATTTACGGAGTATCCCCTTAAATGTCGAACGGGCTAAATTTTTAGACGAAACCAAACTGGATGAAATTCGCCCTCACCATAATATCAAATTTTCCGAGTCGGGCTGTTATTATCTCACCAAGCGGCATATCGATATTCATAAGTACTTAAAGGAAGTAGAACAAAGCCGAGCCATCCCTTACGAGGAAGCAGTAGCCAGTTGGTATGACAACGTTTATATGCCCGTCATTGACTTGATTCGAAAACATAATCTGTCGGCAAAATACCCCAAAAATACCGAGGCCGATCTTTACCTATGGGTTGTTTCCAGACGAGAAGCCCTGGAGAGCGACCGGCTAAGGATGAGCCAGATTTTGACCGAAGCCCTAATTGAACAGTTGGAAAGTGAAAGCCCATCAGGGCCGGTCACCCGCTTGATTAATTATTTTAGTCAGAAGAAGAGCAAAGTATCTGAAGATTTAGAGAAGGTGACGGCCACCGCCATATGATAAAGAATGGTTGAGAGATGACAGCGGCCTAAGTCGAGGCGGCATCGAACGGGGCTGAGTGAACCTACTGATTGTTAGAATTGATAATCGCCACGATTTGCCTGAAACCAAGGTGGGGGCATTTCGCGGCGATTATTTTGTTCCGATCCAAGCTGATGTACTGCAAGCCGGATTAAGGCTGCGTGACTAAACCACCGACAAATTCAACTTCAAACTCTCGCGTTACAATGACATCCGCCTTGGCTTTGTGCTTCGAGATAATCTCGTGCTCAATTTCAAGCACTTCCTCAAAAAATGGATCCATTGGCTCTCGCCCGCGCTTGCGACGCGATTCCAACGTTTCGAGCCGATTGCGCGTTAGAAATACTTTTGCGTCCACATTTTCCAGCAGCGAGGTATACGTGCCTTCGGCAATGACAACCTTCAAACCCGTCAGCGTCATTGTCTCGTCTTCGATGCGATCTTCGCTAAAGATAACTAACGGTTTAACCACCTCATCTTGGCCATCCCATGCCGCCTGGAGGTGTTCATCCAGCAGCGCCAGCTTAACTTCTTGAGGGCCAACCCAACTAATATCTTTCAAGCGCGTATTATGGTTGGTTTTAGGCGGATAGATAAAATAGTCATCTTGTTGAAAAATGCCGGTAGGTATCTCCTTGTAATTCAATACCGTGGCGATAGCCTGAGCCATCTCCGATTTACCGCTGCCGGATTCGCCGGCCACGGTACAGGTAAAGCGACTCGCTTTCGCTTCAATCCGAGGCAGCAGGTAATTAACAATCTCCATAGCTGCTGTGTAGTGATAATCCTCAACAATAATTACATCGCCTTTCATCAATGAGATCCTTTCTTTTCGAAATTGGTATTAGGATTTATGCCAATTGTTACCGATGAACCTAAAACGGGGAGTAGGAAAGAGAAAGTAGAGGGAGTAATCCCTCTTACTTCTCTCTGTCTACTTCCGTCGTATTTAACAAGAAATGATTAGTTTTTCAACTGTCAGTGAGCGATAGGCAACTTGGGGCAAGTTACTATGAGATTATAAATGAAACAACTTTGGCAACTGAGTTCAGTGGTTGCGTACAAGGTTATACACCCCCAGCTTACAGGCATAGTCTTAGAGTAGCCTATATTTTTTGTCAGAATCGCGTTTGAATTTCACTCAGCTCTCGGTTTGGATCAACCGCTGCCCATTTTTAGTAGCCGACCACCATATCCTTCGATATGATCTTGTTACTGAGTCTACACAGGTACTACGATCAGCTAATTGACGATTTCTCTAAAATGGCTCGCCACGGCATTAGGATTCCCCTGGCAGACCCACAAACCGAGCTGCTCCAGCCCGCCGGTCTCTTGAGTGTAGGGTAGAAACTCAAAGTATAAACCGGCCCCCGGCCCGTTCGAGGTGATGACATTGTAAGCGGCGGCCCGGCCTATTTTAGGCATAACGACCAGCATCGCCCTAATCGCATCGTGCCAGCCATTGGTAACGGCTTCCAATTGGGCGTCGGAGAGTTGATGCAAGTACTGTTTAGCCGTATCTTTCAACAGCAGCATGGTGTAATAGGGTCGCTTCATAAAATAGGGCACCACCAGCACAGCTTCGCCATAATCCTTAATCAAGAGTTCGGGCGGGTTCTCTCGGAGCATATAACTGGAGAACGTCTCACCGTGCTCTTGCCAAAAGCGCCAGTTGTTTTGGAAGCGACGAGGCATAACGTTGCTAAAACAGATCTGTTGGTGACCGTGCGACAACGAGCCGCCCACCATCAACCCATAATTCTTAAAGATGGACACAAACCCGTGGTTCTCTTTCTTGCCATTGGCCGATGGCGAAGGCGGCATAAATTCGGCCGATTCGTGCAGCAGCTTTTGCTCCAGCGCGGCCAACCGCTTCATGGCCACCACCCGATCTTCCACCGGCATATTGTGCCAATCATTATCATGTAAGGAAGAAGTCCACTGCAAGAAATGGAGGCCGTAGGGCGACTCGCCATCAACATTAGGTGTGGCAGCGCCGGCAGCCACCGATCCGGCGTCGACCCCGTTAGCCGGCGGATACAGCACCGGAAACAGGTTTTTATTGATAAACGTGAAGCCTTCGCTTAAACCGGCCACATCGATCACGCCTGTTGTTTTGCCCTCGCAAATAGGGCAAACTGTAGCGGTTTTCGACTCGGCCGGCGGTTCGGGATAATCGTGGGGCCGGCGAGCGCGGGCCGAATTGTAGAGGATCACCGCCCCGTCACGGGGATCGATCTGGTACAACGCGTCCGGTCGAAACTTAGCCAATTCCGCATCATCACGAACAATTGCAAACATCTGCGATACAGATAACTCGTCGATGGTTTCGGTTTCCAGGATCTTATTCAACGACTCACGGCTGATCTGCTGTGGGGTGGGGCCAAGCTCAAATTCAATGGCTTGCAGCAGCCGCATGGTCATATGTTTCCAGGTAAAATAGGGAATAGTGATTTGGTAGGCTTGCTGGCCCATCGTTCGACGCAGCTGATCATCGGTCAGCAGCATTTCCAGGGCGTAGGCAAAGCCATCGACGTCACCGCCCTGAACCATAATCCCACCTTCACCCCTGACGATAGCCTGAGAGGCGTCATTGGGTTTAATCTGCTCAGTGTCATCGCCAATCAGATAATCAGTTAGAAACGGCACAAGATGACTGCCCACGCCGGGCACAGCCGTGGCCGCGGCTTCCTGAATAGCCATACCGAACCCTTCCATAATCGACGGCGAGCAGTAAACCGACGAAATCGCGTGAATATACGGTAATCTAGCCCACTCGTAGCCGATGGCGGCGGTGTGGCTTTCAATGCCGGTATCTTTTATCAGCGCTTTCAGCTCGCCGGCCAGCGCCGTCTCGGTATCATCAATCGAGACAACTAACAAAGTGTTGGGGACTTTTTTATGGACTTTAGCAAAGGCCTTAATCAACACATCTTTCTGTTTGGTCCGATCAGTGCGGCTGACCTCGAAAACAATTTTACAGCCCCGAACTTGGTTGATCGGCAGGCCGGTGGCCTCGCTGAGAAAGGTCCAAATCTCGTGATCCGGCTCGATAGCCCGGGGGTGGTATCGCTCGGCTTGAATACAGGGCGGCAAAAACAGGTTGCTGTCATAGTCGTAATCATCCTTGAGCGCCTGACGGATAACCGGCGATGTAGCTGCGATACCGTCCAGATCGGGCACCAGCGCCTTCTCGGCCGCGATCCGTTCATCGATCCGCAAATCTGACCACGTTTCCGACGGCATATTACGCTTTTTAAGCGTGCCAACAGAGTGCGGCACCCACACATGCTTCACCGGCCGGGGCAGGGCCTTGTTCAACAAGACCCCTAAAGCCGCGGCGTCCCAATAATGGGAGATGATCAGATCGATGGCCGTCCCTTCATCGGCCAAAAACCCTTTCAGGTATTCAAACAACTGCGGCAGTTGTTCGTGCATATCTTCCTTGCGAACAAACGCCTTTTTATCGTCCTCGATATATAAAATACGTTGGTGATCATCTTTATAGTCCAACCCAGATCGCATTTCGTTTGTCAGGGGATGTGGGTATCCACCGCGATTGACAATGGTAACTTTGAAGCCCAAATCGACGACTGTAGCCGTGAATTGGTTGACGAAGACGTTTTGACCGCCGGTATCCGGCAGACCGGGGATAACTTCCCATTGATGAATACCGTGATTAGTAATCATCAGGATGTGAGGTCGACTCGAAGCGAGAAACGCTTCATGGTGTTCGATAGGTATAACTTCTGTCATTATTCTCTCCCTTGAAAATTATTGTTTGGAGCGACAAAGTTTACTTTGACCTTACCACAAGTATGACAAAGCCAGCTTTGTCGCTCCTATAAATTTTTATTAAACACTTAAATCAGCCCAAAATGTTGCAAGCCTTCCATGACCGCGGCGGCGCAGCAGCTTTGGGCAAAGTAAACATCCGGTGGATTTTCCTCTTTTAAACGTTTCAATTCCGGTTGAGCATTACCCACCACAATGCCTTTGGGGAACTCATCAAACATCGTGCGATCATTGCCGCTGTCGCCGGCGACAATAACCGGCCGCGAGGCGAGATCGAAATAATCTACAATGAATTTGATGGCATTGCCTTTACCGGCTTCAGTGGGCACAATGTCTAAATCCCGCGTGCTTGACCAGATCACGCGATAGGTATCGGCGGCATTAGCCTCGATCACCCGCTGTTGAATAAGCGCGGCGGCTCCATCCGGATCGGGCGCTTGATCTAGAAAGCAGCTCACTTTCAACGGGGTATTATATTTATCCGACTGCATCACCAGGCCCGCGATCCCGTCCAAAAAGGTTAGTGCCTCTTGTCGCGAATAATTCCGGCGCAGATTCGTCTCCCAATCCGCTAACGGCGTTAATTCACCGTCATTGAAGGGCGGCAAGTAGATTTCTGTCCCTACTTGAGTCGAAATGACGTCTGGCACCGGCAGGTTTTCATCGTCAAAGCCGCTAACTACATCAGGTACGGCGCGAGCCGTAGGTAAGATTAAGAACAGCTCACCTTGTTGGCGAAGCGTGGTTAAGCGTCGGGTTAATTCGGCTAAAGCCGCCGGATCGCCGGTGAGGGTATTGTCGATATCGCAGGCTAAAATCCATTGAGGTTGTTGCATCATAAATCCTTAACTGAACTCCTCGATCCGCATTCTTTCGGCCCGATCAAAGACCTCCAGCATCCGCTTGGCGATACCGGTCCAACCGAAATGGCGGCGGGCAAAACGCGAGCCTTCGACCGAAAGTTCGTGGGCCAAATTGGGGTAGAGCATCGGCAGCGCCAGCATCGTCCCATATTCAGCCGAACGATTGGGGTCGGCGTAGAGAGCATGCTTGCCGAACTCGATAATCTTGGCCAGGCCGCCGTGCACGGTGACCACCGTCGATGTGCCGCAGGCCATTGCCTCGACGGCGACCATGCCGAACGGCTCATAACGAGAAGACAAGGCAAACACGCCCGCCGCGCGATAATAGTCGGCTAAAGCGTCATCGGGGATGTATTTAACCCAATTAATCTTATCGCTTATCCCTAACTCGTTGGCTAATGTTTTTAATTCGGCTACACCCGCGTCGTCTTGTTTAGAGTCATCACTACCGATCCCGGCAATCAAACGGGCATCAGGCACAAGTTCGAGCAACGTTGGTAGTGAGCGAATCAGCAAATCGTGTCCTTTGTTGGCCGCCATCCGGCCCACAGCCAGAACATCATGCCCGCCCAGGCCGTATTTCTTTTGTAACTCAATCATCTCTTGGGTACGCACCGGCAGGAACCGATTCTCATCCATGCCGGGCGGAATAACCGTAATTTGCCGCTCTAGCACATCATAATTTTCTTGTAGAAGTTTAAGCTGAGGTTCGGTTGTGGCCACAATATGATCGCAGTTGCGATAGATCAAGAATTCGGTGTGAATCCGTTCCTCGAAGCGATAACTCTTTTCCATATCCGCTTCGCCCATGTCCAAGCCCATACTTTGTTTTTTCCACGTACCGAGCGAGTGCGGTGTGTGAACGTGGGGAATACTCAACTCTTCGGCTATTTTTTGGCCGGCCCAGCCGCCGTCCCAATAGTGAGAATATACCACCCCGTAAGATCGCCCTCGATTGCGAATAGCGGCCAGACAGTTGGTCACAAAATCGCCCAAATAATCGTGCATATCTTCTTTACGAATAAATTTCTTGCCGCCGAACGGAATACGCCAGACTCGGAAGTTTTCGTTAACTTCGTCAAACTCCGGCTGATTTTCAAAACGGCGTGTTACCAAATCGACATTGTAGCCCAGCCGGCTAAACCGCTTGGCCAATTCCACCACATAAACCACCTGACCGCCCGTATCGGGTTTGCCTAATTCCGGCTCGGCCGCGACATATCCGT
>JAGRCC010000933.1 GCA_020433785.1 Anaerolineae bacterium | reverse complement strand
CGCCGCTGGCCTACATCTTCGACAGTGGCAGCGCCGGCTGGAATCGTTACGACCAGGCGTTTAATCACGTCCGGGACAATCTGGCGGAGGGGGATCAGGTCATGAGCATGCATCCGCCGGCTAGTTGGCTCTATCTCGATCAGAGCGACTACTACCTGGTTCAGTCATCGCCCAAGCTCATCGTGCGGCCCGATGGCGAATTGGGCGACCGCTATACCGGGGCCATCTGGCTCGACACGGCTGAGGCGTTCAATCAGACCTTGGCCGGCGACCGCCGCATTTGGCTGGTCACTCAAGAATTTTGGTTGTTCAACAGCTATGATGGCTACTTACAGCAGCAAATTTTGGGACAAATGGATAAACAATGGGGCGAAGGAGGGGTCTGGGCATTAAGCAGCCGACCCGACCACTGGCCGCTGGCCAAAGAGGCGGAGGTCATCCTCAACACCGAATTCGACGGCGGCGCTCGGTTACTGGGCTATACCGCCAAGCCGTCTCAGCCGTCTCCCGGCGGGGTGACATATCTGACCTTATTCTGGCAGGGTAATTTGCCCTTCGGGGCCAAAGTTCTGGTGCATCTGCGCGACGCGGACAACAATACGGTTGCCCAAGCAGATCACTTCATTTACGACAATAAGGTTCCTTCATCTCGCTGGGGGGATTTGCTCAAAAACGATGAGGCGATACGCGATGGCGCCGCTCTGGCCCTGCCACCGGATTTACGGCCAGGACGCTACCGGCTGCTGGTGGGGTTTTATCATCCGGAGACCTTCGCCCGGCTAGGCGTCATCGATGACCAGAGCGGTGAAAGCGCGGTGGTCTTGGGAGAGTGGATGGTTGAGTAAACAAAAAACAGGTGACTAATCATCACCTATTTTAACGGTTAATCGGTCACAACTTGCAGTGATATGGGCAGAGGCCCACTGTTGAGAAAGACGCCTAAATCCGATAGGCTCAGTCCGGTCTCACTGCTCAGGTTAGGCAAAATCTCCAGCGTATCGCCCGACCAGAAGTACATCTTTGAACAGTTAATGACCTCATCGTCAATGACCAGGCAGATGTACCCATTGGGATGGGCCATAATAAACTCTGAGAATCGCTGCGCGGCGGCGGGAGTGGGGATAATTTGGTAGAAAAGCTGCCCATCTTCAGGCGGCAACACATTCATAATTTCCTGTCCGGAAAAAAGCGTCTGGTACGCGCCGGTCGAGGGTGACGCAGCCGAGGTTGTTTCAACAAACTTGCCGATCGGTGGTTCGCTGCCGCCATCGATGAATTCCACCTCACCTACACGTGATACAATGTTAATAAGGTGAGGCGCATCCTCGGAGTCGGTGAGATGCACTTCCAAATAGCCTTGATCCGTCAGCACCTGATGATAATCAGCCGGCTGAAGTTGATTGAGTCGTTTGGTGACAACGCGTTGAGCTTCTAACAAATATTCCCGGGATATCCCGGAATTTTTCGGCGTTAAAATAATCTGCGTTCCCTGCTCGTCAATCGCCATGCGGGAGTCTAAGCTGAGTTGGGCCACCACTTTCGAGCCATAAATTAGCCACATCGCCGATAAGGCCAAAAAAACAGTCACAAAGATGGCAAGTTGTCTTTTCATCGGTTCGATTATTTCCCTTTCCTAAGCAACTCGATTATACGCCATTTGGCTTAGTATTTCAATAGGTAATACGCGATGTTGCTTAAGCGTAGGGTAAAAGTAAGGATTATGGCCTGGAATACAAGCTAATCCTCCTCGTTTGGGAAAAGCAACCGAAAGAAACTAAGCCAATTGGCTTAGATCACAAGTAGCTATCTAAGCTATTTAGCTTAATTTACCGAGACAAGTATAGGCCATGCAGCAAGCAGCTTGGCTGATCAGAATCTGGCCTTAGTTGTTATACTGAAAACAGAATGAAAACGAAACTTTCGGGCCGGTCATTCCCGCATGCTTTTAGCGGGAATCTATCTTTGTAGCCCCTGATGGCTGCCCGATAAAAACATTCGGGCATGACAGGCAATTTATGCAAAAGTTCTGCTTTCGAACTAATCTCAGTCTAGATTAGCAATTCAAGCGGTGGTTGGCCGTTGGCTGGCGGCGGTCTTACGACTGAATAAGCCGGTCGTAAAGATCGATCTGCGTTTCCAGAGCGGCTTGATACTGCGCGTGGTAATCGCGACGCGGGAGATAGGTTGTGCCCAACAAGACGGGTTTGTCCTCGGTCAAACCGAGCGCGTCGAGCACCATCAAAGCCACGCCGCGACTGGTGGCCTCCGGTTCGGCCGAGGCGGTTAGCGGTCGGTTGAGGACATCGGCCATGATTTGCATCCAGGCCGGCGAGTTGAGCAGCCCGCTGCCGCTGGCAATAATTTGGTGATCGGGTGGTAAGTGGGGCTGCATTTGACGGTGAATGATGGCAAAACGATAGGCCACGCCTTCTAAGCCAGCCCGCAGAATGTCAATAGGCTGGGTATCCAGTGTAAAATTAATGAGGCTGGCTCGGGCGTCGTCCTGCCAGCCGGGGGCTCGCTCCCCGGCGAGAAAGGGGAGAAACGTCAAGCCGTGACTGGCCGGCGGCATGTTGGCCAGGGTTGTTTCCACCTCAGGGGGGAGTTTAAGGGTCTGGCTCAGCCAGGCAAAGACATTGCCGCCCTCGGTTGTAGCGCCGCCCAGCAGTCCATAGCGCCGGTTCAACCGGTATAGCCACAAGCCGGCCGGCACTGTAGTATCCGGCGATCCGTCTACCAGCGTCCGCATCGCCCCCGTGGTGCCGATGGTCAGGGCCAATCGCTCCGG
>JAGRCC010000932.1:1100-4653 GCA_020433785.1 Anaerolineae bacterium | reverse complement strand
ATAAACACAGAGAATGCTTTAGACTTATTTCCGCGATTCGTTGAACAAGAGAATGGGTGATAGGTATTGAAGGTTTCATTATCGGAGTTGGGTAAGTTGTGGTAACATAAGCCGCTAATTAAAGGTCGAAAGGCCCTCGACGCCTTGCTGAGGGTAGGCTGACCAGGCTTATGACGAAAAAAGTTCTATCTACTATTGACCCGAATATCTGGCTGATCCTGGCCTTCTCCATTTTTGCCTGGGGGCCGCTGTTAACCCCGGCCTACTTCTTTGAGGCCCACGACGCCCGGCACAGCGTCTTCTTTCTGGTTGAGTTCGACCAGACCTTTCGCGATGGCTTCTGGTGGCCGCGCTGGACGCCCGATTTTGCCTTTGGCTATGGCTATCCCCTGTTTAATCTGTACTCGCCCCTAGCGTTTTACGCCGCCGAACTGCTGCACCTGGTGGGGCTGAGCCTGACCACCGCCATCAAAACCATGTACGTGCTGGCGACGGTCGGGGCGGGGCTAGGGATGTACGTCTTTGTGCGGCGGCTGTATGGCTCGATGGCCGGGTTGGTGGCCGCTATCGCCTATATGTATATTCCGTTTCACCTGGTTGAAATCTTTGTCCGGAGCGCCTACGCCGAGTACGTGGCGCTGGCCATAATTCCGTTGGTCTTTATGGCCTTTACCGAACTCATCGCCAAACCCACCCCGCGCCGAGTGGCTCTGGCCGGGCTGGCCTACGGCCTGCTGCCGTTGACCCACCATACCTCGTTCTTTACCTTTAGCCCGTTCCTGATGATCTACATTCTTTATCTGGTAGCGGCCAAAGCTCGATTCAATTTCAAAAGTTGGGTTACCCACGCTCTCGCCGCCGCCGGAGCCGGTCTATTAGGACTGGCCTTAGCCGCCATCTATCTAATTTCGGTCATCGCCGAGACCCGCTATATCAAGGTTGAACAGTGGACCAGCGGCAGCTACAACTTTTTACAGCACTTTGTTTACTTTTCGCAGTTATTTGAGGAGGGATGGGGCTACGGCTACGCCGGCCCCGGCGCACGGGATGACTTTTCTCTACAACTGGGGATCGTGATCGTCGGGCTGGCCATCTTCGCCTTGGTGTTCAGCCTGTATCGAGCCTATCCGCATCGCAATACAGCCCTCTTTTTTATGGCGTCGACGTTAGTAGTCGTTGTGCTCATGTCACCACTGGCCGCGCCACTCTGGCAAATCCTCCCTATCGCTGCCCTGGTTCAATTTCCATGGCGGCTTCTGGCTGTAACCGCCTTTACCCTGTCCGTGGTCTCCGGCTCGCTCATCCCCGCGCTGGCAGCCGTCAGCTATCAGCGGTCAGCTATCAGCGGTCAGCTATCAGACACTAGCGACAACCGTTCATCATTCATCATTCATCATTCATCAATCCTTCTGTTGGTTCTGATTATCATCCTCGGCTCCTTTACTTACACCACCCCCCAATACACCGATATCCCCGCCTGGGCGGAGACGCCGCTGGCCGTCATCAACTGGGATCGGGCCTCGATTGTCGATCGGGTGGGCATGATGTCGGCCACCGACGAGCAGCCCCAAACCAGTCCGATGGAGGCGCAGTATCTTAACGGGGAGCCGTTAACCACCGCTGGCATCATCGCCGGCCAAGGCACCGTTGAGATATTGCATCACGGCGGCGCGTCGGATCGCGTCCGAGTAGTCGCCGACGAGCCGGTCACCCTCCAATTCTACACGTATGACTACCCCGGCTGGCGAGTGACCCTCGACGATCAGATCATCGACTACCGGGCCGAATCCCCGTACGGACTGGTCACGGTCGATCTGCCGGCCGGAGAGCATATCGTGCAGTTGCGAATGGGCAGCACTGCGGCTCGGACCGCTGGGGTAATTATCACTATGGCAGCGGTGATGGTTATTATTGGGCTATTTTTTGGGGGACGAGGGGTTAATATCGGGACGTAAATGCCAGCAGTAGCAGATTAACATAGTCTGATGGCCTAACTCATCTACCGCCGCTCCCGATTGACGAAGAAATCGGCCCAATCGAGTTCGGCATCATCGCTGGGCATGGGGGAACGAACCTGATCGAACAGGCCCAGATGCAACTGGATGGCTTTGGCTCGTTCAGCCCGTTTTTGTTCATCGAAGAGATTAGTGGGGTTGAGATAGGCTAAAATCAATTTAATTAGCGTCACAACGCTCTCAACAATTTGCCAAATCGTATCGGTGACGGTCTCTTGCCGGAAACCGGCCGACCAACCGAGGACGATTTGCAGCATAATCACGGCCGGGGCATCGACAAAGGGGGCCGTGGTTCCGGTATAAGCCCCGTTTAGGGTCAAATACCCCACCGCGATCAGCATGTACATGGCCAGCCCCAACGAAAAACCGACTAGGGGCTGGATCAGATACGCCATTAAATAGTTTAGGTGAAAGTCCTGTTTGACCGAGACATGGAGATACAGCGAATTGAGCAGCTTGACCACGCCGCCTACACCGCCGGCAGCGGCGACCGGCAGCGCCGCGACAATAAGCCTGACCGCCGGGTAGCTACTTGCGGCATAATCGGCCAGTGCTTGCCAGCCCCAGGCAAACGCGGCCAGTGAGACCACAAACCACACCAGGCCATAGATAATAATAAAAATCCCCCAGGTATAAGACCAGCGCAGTAAACGTCGAAACTGGTAATAGGAGGCTTTATAATAAAGCGGATCATTCTCATCCAACGCATCGATATCGACCACCTGCGCCTCAGAACTATCCTGGCCGGGAATGGTCGCATCTTTGCCTAAGGTCTTGATCTGCTTCAATCCCCATTCCTGATGAAAGCCGGCGATCCAAGCCAGTAAGATTTGCAGCGACACAAAGGCCGGCGAGCGAAATGTCTCAACAAAAGCGCCGCTAAGTGAACCCAAGAATGCAATGAACGGCGCCAGCAGGTTCGAAATAGACAGAGCGGCGAGCAGCGTATCAAAACTCGTTATAAAATCGGTAATAAGGGCCGCCGGGACAGCGATGAGATAAAGCGAGATGATACCCGCCACCAGACCGATCAGCGGTTGTTTGATATAGGCAACCGAGGGCTGCGTTTGAAAATCGTGATGGAGCGATAGATGGCGATACAACCGGCTTAACATCGCGGTCGTGCTGCCGATGCCGCCGGCTAATGCGACCGACCAAGTAGCCACCCCCAAGACAGCCATCAGACTGTCACCGGCCGGAAAAAGCTCGTCGGTGACCAAAAAACTCAGCAGCAGAGCAACCAGCCACAGCAGACCGTATAGAAAAATCACTATCCCGCGAGGATAGTTGCGGCTGATCCGTTGTTTAGAGGTATCAACAATAACCATAGCGATGCTCCTGAGTCATCTTATGTACAGTATAACCGCAAATTCAACTTAATAAAAGTTAAGGCCAGTGTACTGCTTGAAAAGCCATGATCTTGTGATATAATAGTCCGGTTTGTTTAGCCAGAAAAATAAAATACTGAAAACAGAATGAAAACGAAACTTTGAGATGTCATTCCTGCATGCTTCCCGCCTACGCGAGGACAAGCTTAG
>JAGRCC010000932.1:0-1003 GCA_020433785.1 Anaerolineae bacterium | reverse complement strand
TTTCAAACTAATCTCAGTATAGCTTGATTGAAAACGATGACCTTTTCCTTTGAACTCTTAGCTCAAGACACCTTGACCCAGGCCAGAGCGGGTCTGATCCATACCCCCCACGGGGATATCCCCACGCCGGTTTTCGCGCCGGTCGGCACGCAAGCGACGGTCAAGACCTTAACCCCGGCTGATTTACACGAGCTGGGGGCAAGCCTGATTTTAGCCAACACCTATCATCTCTACTTGCGTCCCGGCCCTGATTTGATCGCCGATTTCGGTGGTCTCCACCACTTTATGGGCTGGGATGGCCCCATCCTGACCGACTCCGGCGGGTTTCAGGTTTTCAGCCTGGAAGGGCTGCGCGAAATCGATGACGACGGCGTGACCTTTCGCTCCCATCTCGATGGCTCCAAACACCGCTTCACGCCGGAGCAGGTGATCGCCATTCAAGAAAAGTTAGGGGCCGATATTATCATGGCCTTCGATGAATGCCCATCGCCTGAAGATCGGGACTATAACATCGAAGCTCTAGATCGCACCCATCGTTGGGCTGAACGATGCCGGCAGGCTCAGCGTCGCTCGGATCAGGCGCTGTACGGCATCGTTCAGGGCGGCATTTTTCCTGACCTACGAACCCAGAGCGCGGAATTCCTGACTAGCCTCGATTTTCCGGGCTATTCTATCGGCGGGTTGAGCGTCGGCGAGACCAAGGCCGATATGCACGCTATTCTTGAGGTACTCCATCCCATTTTGCCGGCTCACAAACCCCGCTACTTGATGGGCGTCGGCAGCCCGGAGGATCTATTTGAATGCGTGGCGCGAGGCATCGACCAGTTCGACTGCGTGCTACCGACGCGCATCGCCCGTAACGGCGCAGTCTTTACCCCGCACGGTCGCGTCAACCTGCGCAACGCGCGCTTTGCCGCCGACAAAGCCCCTATCGATCCCGACTGCACCTGCTACACCTGCCGAACCTTTAGCCTGGCTTACTTGCGCCATTTGATCATCGCCA
>JAGRCC010000931.1 GCA_020433785.1 Anaerolineae bacterium | reverse complement strand
AAGTTATCCCTTCACCCGTCACGTAAGTTCCTGGATTTAATTTTTCCAACGCGGATTTAAGAAATCCAATTTTCGGAGACAAATCACGATTTGTACCAACAAATTTTGATTTGTACCAACAAATCCCGATTTGTACTAACGAAATCCAATATTCAGAGACAAATTCCAACGCGCACTTAATACTTCCAATTTTCAGCAACAAATTCCAACGCGCACTTAATAGTTCCAATTTTCAGAGACAAATCTCAATTTGTACCAACGAATTTTGATTTGTACCAACAAATCGCGATTTCTACCAACAAATTTTGATCGTAAGGAATCGCAATCAATAACTTCTACCATACCGAAGTGGAGATGAGGAGATTGGCCTTACAAATCTCCTCATCTCTAATCTCCAATCTCCTGCCCGGTTATGAACTCGATTCATTCCTGACAGTTGACTGAGATAACTATTTTCGTTTAGAATAATTTTAGCTTGCTCAATTGAAAGTACAGATACAGTAGAAGCCGAGGGATATTAGTGGAGTACAAAGGTCAGCTTGTTAGGTGGAATGATGATAGAGGATTTGGATTTATACAAGCATTATCTGGTGGAGAAGAAGTTTTCATTCACATCACATCCTTAAAAGGTATGCCACGTCGACCAGTGGTAGGAGATATAATCTACTTTCAGGAAGAACAAGGAGAGGATGGTAAGAGACGGGCAAAATCTGCGAGAATAGAAGGGTTAGCTAAAATCCCTGGAAAAACAGGTACTCCGAAAAATGATAATGGGTATGCATATCTATATATATTTACCTTTGTCTTTGTATTCTTGGCTATAATTTTGGTCGCAATTTTAAGTTATCAGAAGTTTTCCTCATCGATAATAGAAAAAGAGGATTTTACGGGATTTAGATGTGAAGGTAAGCACTACTGTAGTGAAATGACCTGCGAAGAAGCTCGGTTTTATGTAAAAAATTGTCCAGATGTAAAAATAGATGGTGATTCTGATGGTATACCCTGCGAACAACAATGCAGGTAGTATCCGAAAGCCATTGTCATAGCATTTAAGTAGTTGGTTCAATTTTGAGAGTAATCAATCTTTGCGCGGTGTAAATATCATTGATGGTCACTTTAGTAGTCTTATATTCAAAAGCTGGTTAAAGCGAAATTGACCGTTGGCTTCCAACCCCCTTCACTAAGCTAGCAGATCTAATAGACAAAACAGATAAAAGACGGGCAATCCATCCCCGTCATTCCCGCATGCTTTTAGCGAAAATCTACGCCTAAAGACCCTGTTAGATGCCCGACAAAGTCATTCGGGCATGACATAATGGCTTTCATTGTACGATGTTTATCTGACTTATCTATAAGCTGACAATATGTGATACATCATGACTCTTTTATTATCATCTTGCCCCGTATTATGCTCCTCCGTCACCAAATTGTAAGACTCTGTTAGTAAATCCATTACCTTCTTGTAACAACCTCGCGGCATGATAGAATCATAACCAGGAGCGACAAAGTTTGCTTTGTCCATAACCAGGAGCGATTCGATCAAAGCCAGCTTTGATGCTCCAAATTCTTTATCACAGGAGCACCCAATGACGATCCAACTTGGCCGCGCCGACTGCGGCCATTATGAAATTGCGACCCGCAAAGAGTGGCTGGTCACCAACGGCATCGGCGGTTTTGCGGCCGGGACACTGGCCGGGGCGCATACACGCCGCTACCACGGCATGCTGGTGGCAGCCCTCAATCCGCCGCTAGGCCGGACCATGTTGGTTAGCAAACTCGATGTGACGGCCCGCTACCAGAACCAAGACTACCCGCTCTTTGCCAATCGTTTTATTGATGGCACCGTCGATCCCCTTGGCTATCGATTCCTCGAGTCGTTCCGGCTGGACGGCCTGATCCCCGTCTGGCACTATATTATGGCCGATGCCCGGCTGGAGCAGCGGGTCTGGATGGCCCACGGCCACAACACCACCTACATCACTTACCACCTCACCCAAGGCACCGATCCGGTTACCCTGAACATCGCTCCCTTGTGCACCTATCGTGATTACCACAACCACAGCCTCGGCGGCTGGTCGCTTGGCGTCGAGCCTGTCCCCGGTGGCTTTCGCGTTCGCGCCTTTGAAGAGGCCCAGCCGTACACCGTAGTCGCCGACCGGGGCGAATTCACCTTGGACTCCACTTGGTACTGGAACTTTAACCACGAGCGGGAAAGTGAGCGCGGCCTGGACAGCCGGGAAGATTTGCTGCGTCCCGGCCACTTTATCGCCACGCTATCCCCCGGTGAAACGCTGACGGTCATCTGCTCAACCGAACCGATTACGCCCCACGCCGGTCTCGAGGCCATGCAAGAGGAACGCCGCCGGCAGGCGAATCTCCTGGAAACTGCGCCCTCCGATGAGCCGGCCTGGGTGCGTCACCTGGCTCTGGCCGCCGATCAGTTTATCGTCGAACGTTCGCTCGATGACGATACGCCCGGCGCAACGATCATTGCCGGTTACCCCTGGTTCAGCGATTGGGGCCGCGACACGATGATTGCCTTACCGGGACTGACCCTGTCCACCGGGCGGCCCGAATTGGCGGCCATAATTTTACGGACCTTTGCCCGCTATGTCGATCAAGGTATGCTGCCTAACCGTTTCCCGGACG
>JAGRCC010000086.1 GCA_020433785.1 Anaerolineae bacterium | reverse complement strand
GCCGGTGCAGCCCCGTTTTCCGGAACGAAATTTTCGAACCCCCAGCCGAACCGGCAAAGAAGTGCGCGGCGCGCCGCGTAATGCCCAAAGAGATGCCTTCCGCGAGTTAAAAGAGCGCATTCAAGACCGGCTCATTTCCGAACTCGATCCCCAAATGGATATATCTCAAACGGATGATGTTCGACGCACCATTCAGGATATGTTTGAACAAATCCTAACGCAGGAAAACCTGATTCTCAGCCGAACTGAGCGCGAGCGCTTGTTTGAGAGCATTGTCGCCGAGATATTGGGGTTTGGTCCGCTAGAACCGCTGCTGGCAGATGAAACCGTGAGTGAAATCATGGTCAATGGCCCGGAAAAGGTATTCGTCGAACGTAAAGGTAAAATTGTATCGAGTCGCGTTCAATTTGAAAGTAACGAACACGTCCTGAAGGTCATCGATCGGATTGTGTCGCCGCTAGGTCGGCGCATCGATGAGAGTTCGCCGCTGGTAGACGCCCGTTTGCCGGACGGTTCGCGGGTGAACGCGATCATCCCTCCCCTGGCCCTCAACGGTCCTACTTTAACCATCCGTAAGTTTGAAAAAGACCCGTTGACCATTGATGATTTGGTCCGCTTTGGTTCGATTACGGCCGAAGTGGCCGAATTTCTGAAGGCGTGTGTTATCGCCCGGTTGAATGTGGTCGTTTCAGGTGGTACCGGTTCCGGTAAAACAACCCTGCTGAATATTTTGTCTTCATTCATCCCTTCTGATGAGCGGATTATTACGGTTGAAAACGCGGCCGAATTGCAACTCCGTCAGGAGCATGTGGTCACATTGGAATCGCGCCCGCCCAACATCGAAGGTAAGGGGGAAGTCACTATTCGCGATTTGGTGGTCAACACCCTGCGGATGCGGCCCGACCGGATTGTAGTTGGAGAGTGTCGCAGCGGTGAAACATTGGATATGTTGCAGGCCATGAACACCGGTCACGAAGGCAGCTTGACCACCGCCCACGCCAATAGCCCGCGTGATACCCTGTCCCGTCTGGAAACGATGTGTCTGATGGCCGGTATGGATCTCCCCATTCGAGCCATTCGTGAGCAGATCGCCTCGGCCGTTGATCTGATTGTCCACCAGTCTAGGATGCGTGATGGTAGCCGAAAAATTGTCCACGTGACCGAGGTGCAAGGGATGGAAGGCGATGTCATCGTTATGTCCGATATCTTCGCCTTTGAACAACAAGGCATTGAAAACGGTGTAATTGTGGGCCGGCTTAAAGCCACCGGAATTCGACCTAAATTCATCGATCAAATTGAGGCGTCCGGCATTCATCTGCCGGCCAATATATTTGGGGCCAGAATGTTTTAAACTCTTTTGTTGCCTGTTTTAATTAGTAGAGGCTTTTATTAGACAAACCGAAGAGAGCCGGGGTGTGATAGCCTTGTCTCTCTTTTGTGTTTCAACGGGGTTTGGAGTATACTTAATCTTTGTGTGTTTAAGCGAAAATTAGGCTGTAAGGGCCTTGATAAATTATCTCGCATTGATTTTACTTTACCGGAGAATAAGTAATGAAGGTTTTATTGATAGAAGACGTCGACAATTTAGGCTATGCCGGCGATGTAAAGGAAGTTAAAAACGGGTACGGCCGTAACTACCTTCTGCCGCAAAATTTGGCAATTTTGGCCACGCCTGGCGCGATTAAGCAGGCGGAAACCATTCGCCGAGCGGGTGAAAAAATTCGAGCGCAAGAACGAGAAGACGCGCAAGCCATTGCCAACCAGATTTCAGGTTTACAATTGGTATTTGAACGCCGGGCCGGTGAAACGGGCAAGCTCTATGGTTCGGTAACCTCGAGCGACATTGCGGATGCCATTTTGGAGAAAACCGGCATTGAAATCGATAAGCGAAAGGTAGCCCTGGCCGAACCGCTCCGAGCCTTGGGTATGCAAGACGTTACGGTTAAATTGATGATTGACCTGGCTACAACTATTCAAGTTGAAGTTTTACCGCTGGGTGGTATCTTGGAACGGGAACGTCTTAGTGCGGCCGAAGCTGCGGCAGCCGGAATTGAAGCCGAAGAAGCCACGGACATTTTAGAGGAAGCAGCGGCCGAAGCATTAGCCGAAGCCGACACAGCGCAAACAGAAGAAAGCGCCGAAGAAGAAGAAGAGGAACCAGCCGAAGAATAACCGTTCGGTGGTTTAATGACAAAAGCCTGCATATCGATATGCAGGCTTTTTTATTGGTGATGTCGCCAAATTAGCCATCTAATTGAGCCAACATTGGTGGGTGAACAGGCAGGAGAATTGTAAACTGGGTACCGTCGCCCACTTTACTGTTGACCGTGATCTGGCCGTTATGGGCTTTGATGACTTTGTAAGTGGTAAACAAGCCCAAGCCCGATCCGTGGTCTTTCGTGGTAAACAAAGGCTCAAACAACCGTGATTGGATTTCCGGTGGAATGCCGTGGCCATTATCGCTAAATTCGATCCGTACCGCAGGTAAAGTTTGCCCGCTTTCCGTTGCCATACAGTCCTGGGCGGTACGGATGATGAGGCTGCCTCCGTGCGGAGCTGAGGCATCCAGACTGTTGAGAATGAGATTAAGGAATATTTGCTTCAGATAGTCCGGGTTGGCTTGAATGAGGGGCAGGTCTTCACACCAATCGCAGGTAACGGTCAAATGGTGCTCTTCTAATTTTTTATGAACGAGTTTGAGTACGGTTTCCAATATTGTATGAATGTCAACGGGGCCGGAGTTGTCGCTATCCAACCGATAAAAACCGTCTAGCGAAACCGAGGGTTGAGAATTATCAATCTGCGCTGTTGGAACTGGCCGGTAGAACTCGCGCAACCGGCCCACCAGTGATGAGATACGTTCAATCTCTTCCTCGGCAATATCGGCAATGCCTTCCAACTCTCGCTGACGTAGGACATCACCAAGGTCTTCACGCATTAACGTCAAACAACTTTGCACCGATTGCAGTGGATTATTAATTTCGTGAGCAATCGATGCCACCAAACGCCCCAAAGCTGCCATTTTTTCGACCTGCACCAACCGTTCCTGCGAATGCTGAAGTCGCTGGTACTGCTCCCGTTCTGTTTGATATAAGCGGGCATTTTCAATGGCTATGGCTAGTTGATCACCTAGGGATTGAGCAATAGGTAGATGATCGTGGTGGTAGGCATTTTTATGTTTGCTGGATATATTCCAGGTACCAATCGTTTGCCCTTTAACTTTTAGTGGGATACTCAGCGTCGATTTAAGGCCGGCTGCCAGTAGGGTTTTGTCGGTGATAAAATGGGGACCATCAGCAATATTGGCTCGAATCAGCGGCGTCTGGTGTGTTATGACCCAACCTACGGCCGAGTTGTGGACCGATAACGTGGCGCTGGCCGGCAGTTCATTTTCAGCATAACCAGTAGCATGCGTAATGCGAATGGCATTCTCCTCAATTAATGCAATCGATAGACGATCATAGGGAAATAATTGGGCAATATTTTGGGCAAAAGCATTATAAACTTCGTTAATGTGCAGGTTAGCGGTGATGGCCCGATCAACCTCGTGAAGAACCGAAAGCTGTTTTGCGCGATATTCGGACTGTTCAAATAAACGGGCATTTTCAATGGCGATTACCGCCGAACTGGTTAAGGCTTCCAGCAACTCTAAATCTTGCTGGTTGAACGCGCCGCCGGCCTTGTCGATGACCTGGATTAAACCGATCGGGCTGTCTTCGACGGTCAGGGGAATAGCCAGGAGCGAGTGCGTGGTTAGGCCGGTGATACTGTCCAAATAGCCGTCGAAGCGCGGATCGTTTTTAACGTCGTCAACTACAATCGGCTCTTTTTCTTTGATCACCCAATTGGCAATACCATCAGCCATAGGAATTCGTGAACCGACCAGAGTGTCGGCCGGGGTGGGCGCTACGGCGGCAAAAATGAGATCATTCCCTAGAGAATCGAGCAGTAGCAGGCAGGCCATTTTGGCTTCAAATAAATTGGTCACCTCGATAATGATTTGGTTGAGAACCAGGCTTAAATCCAAGTTGGAAGTGATAGTTTGACCGGCTCGATAGAGCGCCCCTAGCTCTTTAACATAACGTTGGGCGCTAAGGTGAAGCTGGGCATTTTCTAATGCGACGGCGGTTTGATCGGCCAAAATCTGAATGATTTGGGTATTATCGGGCGTAAAATAGCCAAGTTTAGCGCTTTCTATATCCAAAACGCCAATAACCCGTTCTCCTACTTTCAGGGGAACGCATAATTTTGATCGTCCCGCCCAGCCGATGGGGGTGTAATGCGCTACTTGGCTGGTGTCGGCAATATTGATCGGTTGCCCGTTGCGGGCCACGGTGGCGATGATGCTCTGTTCATCTTTGAGTGGCAATCTTAAATTTATCGACTCCGGCAGATCGTCAACCAGCCGACAGGGAAAACGAATCTCTTGTTTTACCAAATCGATCAACCCGCAGGCGATGGCATCCACCTTTAAAACGTTGCTG
This sequence comes from Anaerolineae bacterium, assembly GCA_020433785.1. The sequence goes on along the minus strand of JAGRCC010000086.1, from coordinate 13,404 downwards.
GCGGTTTCCAGCACACGCCAGATAATGGTTTCTTTATCTCGTAGTAATGTTAATTCCTGGCCCAGTTGGTGAATATGTTTGATGTTGCTTTCGAGTTGTTTGATTTGGGTAAAGTTGATGTGGGCCACCACTAAGCCCCCATCTTTGCTTTTTAGGGGTAGAGCGCGCAGCAAAAACCATTGTTTTTCGGTGGGTGAGTCGCACGGATATTCATAGTCGAAATAGGTTTCAGCGCCGCTCAAGACATGTTGTAGCCCGTGAAGCACGTCCTTGGCTCCGGGATAGTCGGCTGTTCTCGCCAGCCGGCAAACGTCTAGATAATTTAGCCCTTGACCTTGCTGGGTGGCAAGGTCGCCACCATTTTTGCGAGCATACTCCTTCCAAGCTTCGTTAACATGGATGATTTCGCCTTTGTGATTTAACACCGCAATTTGAGCCGACAACGAGTTGAGGATCGTTTGACCAAACTCCTCGCTTATCTTTAAAGCCATCTCCGTTCGACGGCGTTCTTTCAATTCCCGGCGAAATTGCTCGTATAACTGGGCGTTCTTCAAGGCGATAGCCGCGATGTTGGCCAGTGGTTGCAGATTTTCGGCATCTTGTAGGGTAAATTGCCCCTCTACGTTAGAGTCTAACCGCAACACCCCTAACACCTGATTGTGCAGATAGATGGGCAGCACCAAATGGGATCGAACCCAACTGGTCTCCGGGGTAACCACCCAGTTTGGCTCCCGATGGGTGTTGGAAAGAACACGAGCCGTTTTAGAGCGAATGACCTCTTGGTCGAACGGAAATTTGGCTAGCGGCTGCACCAAAGTGGAGATGTGGTTTTCGCTGCCGGTATGCTCATAACCTTGCCAGTGAGCAATCCGTAACGAGTCATTTTCTAGCAGTAGAAAATGGGCGGTGTGGTAGGGAACAAGCCGTTTGGCTTGGGTCAGGATTTCATCCAGCACTTCTTTGTGCCGTGTGTGGGACGTGAGCGCCAGAGCTATCTCGGTTAAGGTTTCAGACAAGAGGCGTTTTTCCCGTTCCACTTGGAGTGATGGCTGCTCAGGCATAATCAAATCGCTTAACTATCCAGTGTGCAGCGTATTTTATTGGCTAACTCTATCGGACTAAAAGGTTTGCGTAAAAAGGCAGAGTCGGTTTCCGAAACACCGTAATGGCTAATTGCCTCGTTACTGTAACCAGACATGTAAATTACTTTTAAGTCGGCTTGGTTGGCTCTTAACTGTTCGATTAAGGCCTTGCCGCTCATGCCGGGCATAACCACATCGGTTAGTAACAAGTGAATTGGCTCAGGGTATGAGTTGTATATTATGAGCGCCTCCTCGCCATTTTCAGCCTCCAAAAGCTTGTAGTTATATTTTTGTAGAACCCATCTGATTAAGGCCCGCATTTCTTTATCATCTTCTACAAAAAGAATGGTCTCAAAACCGGATGAGGCGGTAAGCGCCGGTACTTTAAAGGAGATAGCGGTCGAAGCGTCGCTGACCCAGGGTAGATAAATCTTAAACGTGGTGCCCTGACCAGTTGCACTGGTAACATGAATATGGCCGTCGCTCTGTTTGATAATGCCGAAAACGATAGCCAGCCCCAGACCGGTGCCCTGCCCCACTTCTTTGGTGGTAAAGAAAGGTTCAAACATATGAGATTTTATCGCATCGCACATGCCAACGCCGGTATCGCTCACCGATAGTTCGATGTATTTGCCGGGGAGAGCGTCTAGGTTATTATCTTCGCTTAACAAAACGTTATTAGTTTCTAGGATCAGCTGTCCACCGTCGGGCATGGCGTCTCTGGCATTGACCACCAGATTAATAATGACCTGTTCAATTTGGGCCAGATCGGTTTTGGTTAACCCCAAGGTGGGATCCAGATTAACCTTTAAATCGATTTGTTCACCAGCCATACTGTGCAAAACTTTGGTCATGTCTCTGATGGTATGATTTAGGTCAACGACTTGGGGTTTGATAGCTTGTTCCCGGCTAAAGGCCAAAAGTTTGCTAACCAAATCGGCGGCTCGGCGGCCGGCATGTAAGATGCGGTCAACCGACTCTTGAGCTGAATGGTCTTCATCTATTTCGGTTTGTAGTAGAGCCGCAAAACCATTAATTACCGTTAACAGATTGTTAAAATCATGGGCGATGCCGGCCGCTAGCTGCCCCACCGCTTCCATTTTTTGGGCCTGGCGATACTGCTCTTCCAGCGCCATCTCGCGCGTTACATCACGTTGAACGCTGACATAATTCACGATAAGACCATCGTCATCACGTACCGGCGTGACGGTCGACTCAAATGTGTACAATGAGTTGTCTTTCTTTTTGCCGGTTAGCCGGCCCTGCCATACCCGCCCGGTAGCGATGGCCCGTTGTAGCGAATGATAACGCTCGATATCATGTTTTTTGCTACAGAGGAAATCAGGTGACAGGCCAATGACTTCGCTGTGGCTGTAACCGGTTACGCGTTCAAAGGCCGGATTGACATACACAATCATATTTTCGGCGTCGGTGATGATGATGCTTTCGGCGGTTTGCTCCAGGGCTGTGCTTAATCGGTGCCGTTCTTCATTTAGAAGCGCCAATTCCAGATTCCGACGCCGGATCATCTGTTCGGCCTGTTTGCGCTCGATAGCGTATTTTAAGGTCCGAACCAGTAGATCACTCTCGATTTTGCCTTTAACCAGATAATCTTGGGCGCCCTCGCGCACGGCTTCCAGAGCAAAGGCTTCATCATCCAGACCAGTTAAGAGGACAATTGGGATATGGAGCACATGCTGTTGAACCTTTTCCAGAGTTTCAATGCCGTGACTGTCGGGCAATTGCAGGTCCAGAAGAATAACATCGAAATCTTCATTTTCCAGCAAGTCTAACCCCTTGCCTAGATGTCCAGCATTCTTAACCTGAAACTCAGCGGTAATCGATTCTTTTAACAAAAACTTTATAAGATAGGCATCCCCTGGATTGTCTTCAATAAGTAATACTTTAATGGGTGAAATTGCAGATTTAGTCCGATTTCTAATAAGGATATTTTTGGAATTGTTGATGTTCATTGATTCTCGTGTAGTCCTGTTTGATTTTGTAGTCACTATGGTGAGTAATTGGGATTGGAAGGGTAAAGACAATTTTTGAGCCGGTGGTAACATCCGTATCTAGCCAAATGCCTCCGCCGTGTCGCTCGACGATTTTTTTGCAAATAGCTAATCCAGCGCCGGTGCCAGGAAATTTCCCTTTTTGATGCAGTTTTTGAAAGAGAACAAAAATCCGGTCGGCCTGTTTAGGATCGATCCCGATGCCGTTATCCTGGATAGAAAATACCCAGGAACCAGATTTTTGCCCGGTGTTAATATGGATTTTCGGATAGGCATCACCTCTAAATTTGATCGCATTATCAATTAACTGTTTGAATAATTGCACTAACTGTAAGTCATCGGCAAAAAGCGCCGGCAGGGGGGTATGAGTAATAATGGCTTGATTTTGCTTAATAACCGGTTGCAATTGAGCCAACGCTCGCTCTAGCACAATCTCGCTATTGGTTAAAGCCAACTCTTTACCTTGAATTTCGATATTTAAGTACAGCAGGAGATCCTGGATAAGCTGCTTCAAATCAAGCGCATTCCCATAAGCCTGCTCAATAAATCGGTTGACTTCAGCGGGGATGTTAGCTCCATACTGTTCTTGGGCCAACTGCAGATAACTAAGGACGATGCGGAGCGGCCCTTGCAAATCGTGCGAAGCCACATAGGCAATTTGTTTGAGTTCACCTTGGTGCTGGCTAGGCTGGTTCGGCTGCGTTCCCCTCGGTAAGTTAGTCTCTAAGGTGCGAACTAAAGCCTCATCCAGTGGTAGTTTACATCTGGAGGCGTATAAAGCTTCGACTTGTCGTGAGTAGTCTGAAGCCGGCTGGGGTCGTAAACTTAGTTCTGATTCTAATTGTGTTACTTTTTGACGAAGTTTAGCTAGTTCATCGATAAGTTCTGATCGGGTTTTCTTCTTCATAATGTAGCCTCAAATGGATGTTCAGGTAAAATATCTTCAATGAAAGACGAAGTAATTTCGTGTAGTTTTTGAATGCAAACAGCTTATTCGATTTTTAGTAAAAATCATGCTTTTACAACTGAGTGGCCGACAAGCGGCAGGTCTTGATGGTCAATTTGGGTCTAATCGCCTGGTTACAGAAAACGATTATCCAAAAAATGTACACCTTCAAGTTTTCATTATATGGCGCTGTTTATCAAGGGGGATTCTACTCCATTTAGGATGTAAAACATCCGTAAATTTTGGTGCGTTATCTACGTAGTGCCCGCCGCCTGTGGAGATTAGATAGTGACCACTCGCTGCCTTTAGCTCTCCGGGGGTAAAAGTCCCCTTTGAAAGGCGTAGCGAATCAAATCCGTTTGCGTTTTTAGACCTAGCTTATGCATTAAATTGCTGCGATGTTTTTCTACCGTGCGGACGCTCAGCGATAGCCGCTCGGCAATTTCGTTATTAGTGGATCCTTCTGCGGCTAAGTGTATCACTTCGCGTTCGCGAGGGGTGAGGGTAGCGTAGGGATCGTCTTCCTCTTCCGCTTCTAGTTTTCTAATGTAAGCATCGATCAAACGGTCAGACAGCGGCGAACTGAGATAGCGCCGGCCGGCCACGGCCTCGTGGATGGCGTTAATCAGTTCGTCAGAGGTGGCCCGCTTCAAAAGGTAAGCCGCCGCACCGGCTGCTAGCGCTTCGGCCACGTAAGCCTCATTAGCGTGCATCGAAAGGATCACAATTTGAGTTTGGGGCGTATTGCGGCGCACTTGCCGGCTGATTTCCAGGCCATTCAGGCCAGGCATCATCAAATCGAGAACTAGCACGCTTGGTTTCAGTCGTTCAACCAGCGGCGACACCTGCAAGCCGTCGTCGGCTTCGCCCACAATTTGGAAATCAGGTTGGGCATTCAAAATGGTTTTTAGTCCCTCCCGGACAATGTGATGGTCATCGGCCAGAACAATGGTGATACTCATGAAGCTAAATTGTCCTTTCGACGGCGGTCGTAGACAGGGGTAATTCGGCATTGATCAGCGTTCCCAGACCGACAGTGGACTCGATGACGACTTGCCCCCGCAATAAACTGGCCCGTTCCTGCATGCCATTTAACCCTCGACGATGGTTGGTTTTCAACACATTCGATAAATTAAAACCGGTACCCTGGTCGCTAATTTGAACTCGTAAAGTTCGCTCCGAGGCCAGGACCCGCGCTGTTACCTGTCTCACCCCAGCGTGTCGAGCCACATTCGTCAATGCTTCTTGAACAATACGGTAGGCTGCGGTTTCTATCTCCGGCGGGAAACGTCGGTTCTTGACAAAGCGATGTTTGAGCGATACTTGCACCCCCGTTTGTTCGGTATACGTCTGGCAATACCATAGCAAGGCCGGTAGCAGCCCTAGGTCATCCAGCATCGGCGGCCGTAGGTCAAGGGAAAGATGATGGATCTGCATCATCAACGTGTCAACTAGCTGCTGCGCTTTAGCTAATGGACTGGTCGTGCCGTTGACTCTATCAGGGAGTTTCGCCACCATTTCAAGTTGTAATCTGAGGCCCGTCAAAGCCTGACCAACCTCGTCGTGTAATTCTTTGGCAATAAAACGGCGTTCCGCCTCCTGAACTTCAACGAGCTGGCGCGACAGATCCCTCAGCCTTTCCCGTCCGGCCAGAACTTGTTCGTATAGTTGAGCATTGACTACAGCCGTCGCCGCTTGAGCGGCCAAAACCTCGGCCAGGCGCTTATGGTCTTCGTTAAAAAATCGAGGTTGAGCCTTATCCAGGGTATAGACGCCAATGACCCGGCCACCGGCAATCAATGCGCCACCCAGCCAGCTTTGACATCGCGATGAATAAGGGTTTTTTCGACAGCGCGGGTCGGCGGCCACATTAGGGATTAGCATCGTTTTTTGTTGTTTGATAATTTTTCGAATCAAAGGATTCTTACTGATCCTTATAGCGGGTTTAGAGCTTAGCTCAAGCTTTCCATCGTTCTGCACGGCATGCAGCGACTCGCCCGCGCCCAAAATTGTTACGCTGGCATGGTCATAAGCCACTAAATGGGCTAAATAATCCAGCATCGTGGCTACAATCGTATCTAGGTCTAACGTTTTGGTCAAAGCCAAATTGGCCGTGCGCAGATTCTCGGCCTGTTTGCGTGCGGTTTGCTCGGCTTCAAATAGCCGGGCGTTCTCAAGCGCTATCGCGGCGGCGCCGGCCAACGGTTTGAGGCGTTGGGCCTGGTCGATAGAAAACTCGCCGGGCCGGCTGCCGTCGAGTCGCAATACGCCCGGGATATGATCGCGCAAGCGCAGCGGCAGTATCAGCGTTGAGCGAATCCAGGTCGTCTCCTTAAGGACTACCCAGCGCGGGTCTTGATGAGTGTCATGAATAACAATCGGTTCGCCGGATTGAATGGCCTCATTATCCATCGGAAACTCGGCCAACGGCTGTTCGAGCTTGGAGACCATCTCTTCACTGCCGAAAATGTCGTAACCTTGCCATCGTGCAATGCGCAGCGTGTCGTGGTCAAGCAGCATAATACTGGCCGTATGATACGGCACCAGCCGATGGGCCTGCTTTAAAATTTCATCCAGAACATCGGTTAAGCTGATCTTAGAGGTCAATGTTAGCATGACCTCAGTAAATGTTTCACGTTGTTGGTGAGCCGCACATGCGGTTTCGGTTAAACGCTGGCGTAACTCATGTAATTCGTCGACGAGTTGGGTTTTAGATTTGTTTTGATCAAGCATAGACAATTATCAGCCCCTTAATGGAGCAGATTATTTTCGTTTCAATGGTACTATTATATAAACCTATTGCAGATAATGAAAGCAGCCCATAAATTTTATGGCCAAGGGCCTTCGCCCACAATAGCCCTGAATTCCCCTAAATTTTTTTGGAGGCTTTGACAGTTATTTGGCTCGTGTTATACTTTAAATGTCTACTGTTTTCGCTACACAAATGATGGTCTCAACCAAAAATACATTGCCAACACTTTCTAATTATGTTATACTCGTTTCGTATAAACGGGTTACCATAATCACGTTTACCAAAGGAGTAACTCATGACACACCGAATTTTGATGGTTGATGATGACCGAGAGATGGTGACCCTGGGAAAATTAATCCTAGAACGCGAGGGGTTTGATGTAATTTCGGCCTACAACGGCGCGGAAGGGTTAAATATCCTCAACGATGAGAATAGTCAAATCGATCTGGTATTGCTCGACATTATGATGGTTGGAATGGACGGCTGGCAAGTACTGGAAAAGATTAAGAATAGTTCTAATCACCGGCACCTACCAGTGATTATGCTCACTGCCCGCCATTACCTCGAAGATGAATCCGAAACCTCTAATTATGCCGAGCTATTTGACGATTACGTGGTAAAACCGTTTGTTGTAAGAGATCTGCTGGGCAAAATTAACGGCTTAGTCAAAAAATAAGAATCGATAAAGTCATCCCCCCTGGCTGCGTTACGCTCGTCCGGCTTAATTTCTCGCTAAAAGCGACATGTCCTTGGAACCTAAAACTAACATTTGGATTGAAAAGGATGATAAAGTCGTTCTCAGCCTGTGGCGGGTTCGGCTGCTAGAAGCCATCGCCGAGACCGGCTCTATTTCGGCGGCGGCCTCAAAAATGGGTGTATCTTACCGCCGGGCCTGGGAAAAGATACAAGAATGCGAAGCCCGGCTGGCCGTGAAACTGGTCGATACCCAAACCGGTGGCTCAGGCGGCGGCGGCTCCAGCCTCACTCCCGAAGCCATATCTTACGTCAATCGCTTTAGAAAATTTACGGCCGGCTTAGATGAATTTGTCTCTGAACGATTCGAGAAATATTTCTCGGATGACTAGAGAGGCAAATTTTTTTATTTCCGTTATGCTGTGATATCATAACGATATCTTATCAAGGGGGATGAAACATGTTTAGCTACTTACAAAAAATGGTTTTGGTTGTTGCCTTACTGTTGTTAACCGGAGGGCCACTCACCCCGGCGCCCACTCACGCGCAGTCGTCTCCAGAATCGGTGGCCTGTGAGCAAGAAGTCGTCGTTCAAGCCGACGATTGGCTCTCGAAGATTGCCGAAAAAGCTTACGGGGACGTCCTGACCTATCCGGCCATTGCTGAAGCCACAAATCTCAAAAATACAGAAGACGAGTCTTTCGCCCAGATCGAAAATTACGATCTGATTGAAGTGGGTTGGAAGTTATGCCTGCCCAGTGCGGCCGACGCCCAAACCCTGCTCGATTTTGCGCTGGCTGCGCCGGAAATTACGCCGTCCGAAAGTGCCCCGGTAACTACCGATGTAGGCCGGCTGGTGCTAGCCACCACTACCAGCACCGAAAACTCAGGGTTGCTCGCCGCCATCCTGCCCGATTTCGAGGCCAAATATGGCGCTGCGGTTGAGGTCATCGCCGTTGGCACCGGCCAGGCGATCGAACTCGGTGAAAATGGTGATGCCGATGTAGTTTTGGTTCACGCCCGTGATCGGGAAGATGCCTTTGTTGAAGCCGGCTACGGGGTCAACCGGCAGGATGTAATGTACAACGATTTTGTAATTCTCGGCCCTGAAGCCGACCCGGCGGGCGTCAAAGGTATGACCGACGTGGCTGCGGCGCTAACCCAAATCGCCGAGTCGAACAGCCCCTTTATTTCTCGAGGAGACGACTCCGGCACCCACATCAAAGAGCAAACGCTGTGGCAAGCCACCAGCCTGCCGCTTGATGAAGTGAAAGATTTAGAAGATGCCGAGAAAATCACCTATAAGCCCCAGGGCGATTGGTACCAATCGATTGGCCAAGGCATGGGGGCGACGTTAACTGTGGCCAACGAGCAGCAGGCTTACACCCTTAGCGATCGCGCCACCTACTTGGCTCGGACCCTGGAAGGCATCGATTTGGTGATTCTGGTTGAGGGCGACTCGCGCCTCTTCAACCCTTACGGGGTGATTGCCGTCAATCCGGAACTGCACCCCACCGTCAATGCCGAAGGGGCCGCCGCGTTCATCGATTGGATGACCTCGCTGGAAACCCAGCAGATGATCAGCGAATTTGGCGTGGCTGAATTCGGTCAGCCGCTCTTTGTGGCCGATTCGGCCGCCTGGAACGCCGCCAAACAGTAATTCATGGATGATCTGATCCGGGGCATAGTTCAAGCGTTTGAGATTATTTTCAGCCTGAATCCGGCCCTCTACGAAGTCATTTGGTTAAGCTTATCCGTGTCCGGCATCGCGCTGGTATTCAGTACGGTGCTGGGCATCCCTTTGGGGGCGGCGATGGCCCTGACTCGATTTCCGGGGCGGCAGCTAATGACGGCGCTGCTCTACACCGGCATGGGCTTTCCTCCAGTCGTCATCGGGCTTTTCGTGTACCTGATGCTCTCCCGGAGCGGCCCGGCCGGTCAGTTGGGCTGGTTGTTTACCCCCAATGCGATGATTGTCGCTCAAACGATTATTTCGTTTCCGCTCGTGGCCGGCTTTACGATGGCGGCGGTGATGGGCATCGATCCTCAGTTGCGCCGACAATTAATGTCGCTGGGGGCTACGCCGTGGCAGGCCACCGTGACCATTCTGCTTGAGGCCAAAATCGGGGTGATTGTGGCAATTGTAGCCGGTTTTGGCGCGATTATTTCTGAAGTGGGGGCGGTGATGCTGGTCGGCGGTAATATCGAAGGTAAAACCCGGGTCCTGACCACCGCTATTGTTTTAGAAACGCAAAAAGGAAATTTCGACCTGGCTATCGCTCTGGGGTTTGTCCTGCTGTTTTTATCATTTCTGGTAAACGCGGCTCTGCTTCGGTTGCAAGGTAAAGCGTTTTCTTAGGTTAATTGATCCATGTCCACCAATTCGGTCTACAAACTGCATAATCTGACGCAGGCCTATAACGGACGTACCGTCTTGAACATCGAGCGGCTCGATATTTTCGCCGGGGAAATTCTGGCGATTGTCGGGCCGAGTGGGGCCGGTAAGAGTACACTTTTGCGCCATCTCAACTTTTTGGAGCGACCGGCTTCGGGCTCGCTAAGGTTTGAAGCGTTCCACCTCAATGGCGAGGGGGTTCCGCTGAACTTGCGGCGTAAAATCACCACCGTCTTTCAAAATCCGGTTTTGCTCACCCGTTCAGTGGCCGATAATGTGGCCTACGGCTTAAAACTGCGCGGTAAAAGCGGCGACCAGGTTAAACAAATTGTCGATGACGCGCTCGATCTGGTGGGCTTAAACAACTTGACCCACACCGGGGCAAGAACGCTCAGCGGAGGTGAAGCTCAACGAGTGGCTCTGGCGCGAGCGCTGGTCATTCAGCCGTCGGTATTGCTGCTGGATGAACCAACCGCCAATTTGGATCCCTATAATGTCAAACTTATCGAGAATATCATCACCCAAGTCAATCGCGAGCAAGGCACCACCATCGTCATCGTCACCCACAACATCTTTCAAGCCAAGCGGCTAGCGCACCGCACAGCCTTGCTGTTAGAGGGTCGCCTGGTTGAAATCGCCGAGACCAACACGTTTTTCACCCATCCCAACGATCCCCGAACCAAAGCCTTTATCGATGGTGAGATGGTCTATTAGTTCGTTTTGACCCGCTTGCCCATGTTTGCCGCTACCTCACCCATTTGGATAACTTGAATTGGCGTGTGCCGTCAAGAGAGTTATTGCAAGATAACTCTTTCTACAGAGGGATACCACCTAAACGAGTATGGGCATGACTCAGTTGAGGCGCTATAATTTAGACAAAAGAGTAAATTAATCTTTACAAAAAGAGGTATCCCAAGTGTTTGGTATAGGAGCTATCGTGTCAACAACCCGCATTTTTGTGCTTTCGGACCACCTTATGTTTGCCCACGGTCTCAGAAGTTTACTGACTCAAGACCCGGATCTTCAACTCGTTGGCCATGAAACCAATATCGACCGTGCGCTCGAACAGATTAAAGAAACCCAGCCCGACATTGTCATTTTAGATAGTAGCGGTGCATCTATGCAGAAGCTGGACTTAAAACGCATTTTACTCGCTCGACCAGGTCTAAAAGTAATTGGTCTCAGCTTAAACACCAACAATTTATATATCTATCAAGCGACCCAAAAAGTGGTGGAGAGCATTCTTGATTTTAAACAAGCGATCCTCCAAGCGCCGCTACTAGCCGACTCCGACGGCTAATCGTTTGTAAGGTTCTTTATTCAAACTGCCATAAGTTTGTTTCAAGAGTCGTAGATTTTGATTGCAGAGAAGATCATAACAAAAAACACCGAGTTTCCTCGGTGCTCTCTGCATTTTATTTGCCTAAGGCGGTGGTAGGCTATGATAGTTGGCCTAGATTATGCGAGATATCTTTTAACGCTGGATATAATTGCCGGTACTGCGCATAAAACTGATCGTACACCGCCACGGTCTCCGCCTGCGGTCGGGTTGAGCCGGTGAGTTGAATGCAGGCTTGGGTTGCCGTATCAACATCCGGCCAAACCCGGGCACCGACTGCCGCCAGCAGTGCCGCCCCATAAGCAGCGCCCTCGGACGTATTGACCGTCACCAACTCCACATTCAAGACATCGGCTAATATCTGCCGCCAGATGGGACTCTTGGCCCCGCCGCCGGAGACACGTACCTGCTTGATGTCAGTCAGGCCGGCGTTTTTCATCAGTTCGAAACCGTCGCGCAGGCCAAAGGCTACGCCTTCCAATACCGCCCGGGTGAAATGGACTTGGGTATGCCGCACGGTGATACCGGCAAACGCGCCGCGCGCCAGCGGATCAGGGTGAGGTGTGCGCTCGCCAGTCAGGTATGGTAGGAACAGCAAGCCCTCGCTGCCGGGTGAAATATCGCTGGTTGGAGCCAGCAGCGTGTCGAAATCGATGCCGGGAGCCAGCGTGTCGCGATACCAGCGCAAACTACCGGCAGCCGACAGCATCACGCCCATCATGTGCCAGCGGCCCGGCACAGCATGGCAGAAGGCATGCAGCCGCCCTTCCGGCTCAATAAACGGCTCGGCGGCGCTAGCGAAGACCACACCCGAGGTCCCCAATGTCAGCGCAATCACGCCCGGCTGCACGGCTCCAACACCTACGGCTTGCGCTGCCTGGTCGCCCCCACCGGCAACGACCGGCGTACCGGGTTCCAGACCCGTAGCCAGCGCGGCCTCGTCTGAAACATTCCCGGTCACTTCCGTGCCCTCATAGGTAGGCGGCAGCCAGCCAGCGGGAATTTCCAATGCGTCTAATACCTCAACCGACCAATTCCGGCTTTTGACATTGAGCAGCAGGGTGCCGGCCGCCCCGGCTTTGTCTGTAGCGTAGTCGTCAGTCAGCCTGTAGCGGATGTAATCTTTCGGCAACAAAATCTGATCAATTTCGTCGTAAATGTCCGGCTCGTGTTCGCGGACCCACAGAATTTTGGGGGCGGTAAAGCCGGTCAGCGCATCATTGCCGGTGACCTCGACTAGCCGCTGCTTGCCCAACCGCGCGCGAATCTCATCGCACTGAGGGCCGGTGCGCTGATCATTCCAGAGGATAGCCGGCCGCAGCACCTCGCCCGCTTCATCAAGCAGAGTCAAGCCGTGCATCTGGCCGGTCAGCCCAATCGCCTTGATTTGATCTCCGGAAATATGGGTGTTTTGCAACACCTGCTTGATGCTGCTGACCGCGCCGGCCCACCAATCGGCCGGGTCCTGCTCGCTCCACAGGGGTTTGGGCGTGGCAAGAGACAGTTCGGTGGTGGCGGTGCCGGCCACATCGCCGTTTTCGTCGATGAGCAGCGCTTTCACGCCGGTAGTGGATGAGTCGATTCCCAGATAATAAGGCATGATTGTCTCCTCTCAAAAGTAAATAGGGAGCGTCAAAGCTCTGCGTTGACCTTGACAAAGTAAACTTTGTTGCTCCTAATAAGCGTTGGCCAAGACGGCGCTGACGTTTCGGTAGATTTACGAGCGCCCCATCAGCGCCCGAACGATTTCCATTTCCAACAGTTCGTAGTTGCGTTCGGCAATAAGGCTGTCGATGCGCTCTGCATCTAAGCCACGCACAACATCCAATAGGGCTAGGAAGATTTCGCGGCTATTGCTCAGATGTTGGGTGGCCTGTTCGGCTTTTTGAGTCCGCATGGCCTTGACGTCCAGCCCGACAAATTCGCCGTTGCTGCCGTAGTTGCTGCGGTCCAGCACCCACACCTGCATAAACGCCCGCCGCAGATCGACCGCGCCAAAGGCTTTATCCTCATCGAATTTTAGACCGTTCTGGTCATTGAGATGCACACTCCATAGCTTGTTATGAGCCAGCGCATAGGCCATCTCGTCCGAAGGGTCAAGCCCGGCCAGAATAGCGTGAGCCGATTCGACCAGACTGCCGACACGGCTGGGATCATCGGTCAGGTACGACAGGCCGATGGCGTG